>NZ_JACEGK010000147.1:0-15102 GCF_056859195.1 Streptomyces sp. NH27 | reverse complement strand
GGCCGGAGCCGCCGCGCAGCGCGTGCGCCAGCGCCGGGAGCCCGCCGACCAGCGGCAGGTCGGCGCTGGACCGGGCGAGGTCGATGCTGATCGTCGGCTTGGTGCTGGGGGCGACGATCAGCCCGTTGTCGGTGCCGGCGACGATCAGGGCGAGCCGGTGCCCGGCCGGCACCACGTGGTCGCTGGAGGCCAGTTGGATGGTGATGGTGTACGGCTGGCCCGGGGTGAGCGACACGCCGTGCAGCGACGGGTCGTAGTGCCCGAGATCGGCCCAACCGCGGCTGAAGACGGTTTGCTGGACGCTCTCGGTGTCGGCCGCGGTGTCGAGGTAGCAGGCGCTGTCGCCCGAGGTGCTGTCGCCCCAGCAGGACCTGGTGGTCAGCGTGGTGATGCCCTCGGCGTCGGCCTCGTAGTTCCGGATGGTCGCCGGGCCGAGGTCGACCAGGACCGCGGACAGGTGGGCGCTGGTGGTGGACGGGGTCGCGGTGAGCGTCACCGTGCCGCCGCCCGACAGCCGTAGGTCACTGGCGAGCGCGCCGGTGGTGAACGACACCTTGCTCGCGGTCGCCTGGTCCGCCTGCGCCGCCCAGTCGTCCTCGCCCTGCGCCGGGTTGTCGGTGTACTTCTCGGTGCCGCTCGCCGGCGGGGACCCGGCGCTCAGCGAGCCGAGGCCGTTCGTGCTGCCCGCCACCAGGCCGACCTGGGTCGCGGTGGTGCCCGGCGCGGGCCAGACCGGATCGGTGGTCCAGTGGTCGGGGGTGCGCTCGATGTCGGCCATCGGCTGGTTCTGGACGCCGTTGTCGACGCCCATCAGGTAGTGGTCGAACCACTGGTGCAGGGTGTCGACCCACTCGGCCCGCCGGTAGTCGAACGGGTCCACGTGGCCGGTCTGCGACAGCCAGATCTTGCGCTGCACCCCGTTCGCGGCGAGCGCGTTCCACCACTGGCCGAAGTTCTTGGTGCGCACGTTGAGGTCCTGCATCCCCTGCGCGACGAAGACGCTGGCCTTCACCTTGGACGCGTTGGCGTAGTAGTCGCGGTCCTGCCAGGCGCTGGTCCAGTCGCCGTTGCGCGGTGCCCCGTCGCGGAGCGCCTGTTCCTCGGCGGAGCAGTGGGACTGGGCGCCGGAGCTCTCGACCTCGGAGGCGAGTTCGTCGGGGCCGCCGTCGTAGAGGGCCGCGCCCTGCGCGAAGTAGTAGTCGTACCAGGAGCTGATCCCGCTGATGTCGACGATGGTCTTCAGCCCCTCGACGCCGGTCGCGGCGACCCCGTTGGCGACGGTGCCGTCCCAGCTCTTGCCGATCATGCCGACCGACCCGTTGGACCAACTCGCCTGCGCCGTCGTGCTTCCGGTGCGGGTGGTGTACGCGGTGGCTCTGCCGTTCAGCCAGTCGATGACGGCTTTCGCGGAGGTGATGTCGGAGGGGCCGCCGACGTCGATGCAGCCGTCGGAGCGGTCGGTGCCGGCGAGGTCGACGAGCACGACGGCATAGCCGCGCGGCACGAAGTAGTTGTCGTAGTAGAGCGGGAAGCCCACCGGGTTCCCGCTCTGGTCGTACGTCTTGACCTGGCTCTCGTTGCCGCGGCCGCAGCAGGAGTAGTACGGGCTGGCGTCCATGATCACCGGGACCGTCCGGCCCGCCGCCGCGGGTTCCGAGGGCCTGATGATGTCCGCCGCCACCCGGTCGGGCTTGCCGTCGCGGTCACCGTCGAGGCCGGTGTCGACCCAGACGGACTGCCGGATGGCGTTGGCGTACGAGTCGACCGGTTGACTCCCGGTGTCCCGCGGGCCCGCACCGGCGTGCGCGGCGACCGGGCCGAGGAGGACGAACATCAGGGCGGTGAGGACCACCGCCACGACGGACATCGAATGGGTGCGGGGCCTCCGCGTGAGTGACAGCACCCCGGGACGTTACCCCCTGACACAACCATGACAACAGGTCGCTTTCGAGCCAGTGGGCGATTACGAGACACCCCACAGGGCGCTGGCGCCTCAACCCGACACACCCGCACCCCCGTTGTCGAGCACCCGGCCGCGCCGAGGTGGTGCGCAAGGGGACGCCGGCAGGGACATCGGCGGGTACGCCGATCGGGCTCGTGCCGAAGATCCGTTGAGCCGCCAATCTCCGGGCATGGCTCCAACTCCACGTCCCCCGCGGCTCGTCACACGGCTCGTCACACGGCTCGTCGACGGACGCATCTGCGCGTACGACGTGAGCGGCGACGCCCGGGGGGAGCTGTCGCCGGTCATGGTCTGCCCGCCGTCCGCCGGGGACGAGGTCGTCGAGCACGCCGTCGACGCCGGCCTGCGGCACGCCTACTACACGACCCTCAACGCGGTCGTCTGCGTGACGGCGGACGGGGTGGGGTCTGGCGGTCGCCGTTCGAGCCGCGGTCGGACGAGCAGTACGGTCACCGGCCCGGCTGCGTGCTCTCGTCGGACGAAAGCGTGGTGTGGGTCTACCGGCCCGACGCCATGGCCCGCCGTGCCCGGCCCGACCAGTGGGTCGCCCTCGATGCCGGGACCGGTGCGGTCGTCGCACAGGCGGATCTGGAGACCGTCGGGCACGGCGGTATCCAACTGCCGCACCCGGTGAGCGGCGAGGTCCTCCTCGACGTGGGCGAAGGGCAGGACGGCTCGGTCATCCACCGCGCGTCGCTGACCGGGGACCGTTCACCTGGGCGGCACCGTCTGCCTCCGGGCGGCACGGAAGCTGGGCGCCTGGCCCGGCCCGGCAGTTGATCAGGGCCCCGCCCCGGTGACCGGCCGCCCCCCTGTTGGCGGCCGGGCACTCGCCGGTGACGACGGAGCGCGATCGTGCGGTCGTACGGTCGTACGGTCGCCGATGAGGACGACTCCGGTAACGGGCTTGCCGGTTCGGCTGTCGGATGGACCGGGCGGTCCGGGCGAGCGGGTGGTCCGCCTCAGCCGGGATCGCGGGGGCCCAACTTCCGTTGCAGGAAGGAGAGTTGTGCCGCCACGGCGAGCTCGTGCGATTCGAGGAACGGGGCGTAGTGGCGGCCGGCCAGGTGGACCACCTCGGCGGCCGGCGCGTTGTGGGCCGCGCGAACGGCGGGATCTGCGAGCACGCTCTGGTCCTGGTCGCAGACGACCACCAGCAGCGGGCACCGTATCCGGGAGGCATGACGGCCGGGCCGGTACCCGCCGATCTGCAGGGCGATCCGGGCGGCGACCGTCTGCTCCCAGTCCGTGTGGAGACCGTCGGGGTCGAGGGCCAGGTCGCCGTCCATGGCGTCGGCCGTGGTGAGCGAGGCGACGGCGCCGCGCGGTCCGGCGGTCGGGACCAGCAGCGGCGGACGCCCGAGGACGCTCCCGAGCGCGTCCGCGACGCCCCGGCCGAAGAGCCGCAGCACCGCGAGGGGCGTCATGGCGCGCAGCGCGTGGGGAGCGACCGCGCGGCCGTCGACCAGCGGGGTCTGGGCGATCGCGCAGGCCAGTCGCGGGTGGTCGGCCGCGACGCGGAAGAGGTGGCCGCCCGCGAGCGAGAAGCCCCAGGCCGCGACCCGGTCCGGGTCGACGTCGGGCAGACCGGCCGCGCAGTCGATCGCGGCGTGCCAGTCGGCGACCTGCTCGTCGAAGCGGACGACCTGGCGCGGTGTGCCCCCGCTCTCCCCGAACCGCCGGTGGTCGAAGGCCAGGACCGCGAAACCGGCGTCGTTGAACCGCGCGGCGAACAGGTCGCAGGCCGGTTCCTTCGTCACCGAGGTGCCGCCGGCCATGACCACGCAGCCGCCGTTGGACCCCGGATAGTGCCATGCGGCGCATGAGGTGTCGCCGCTGGCGAAGCGTACTTTCTCCCGTTGCCTGAGCGCGGACACGTGGACCTCCGTGGTGAATCCGTCGTTCTCGGGGTGCTGTCAGAAGCTGCGGGCCTGCGGCGGCATCGCGCCGCAGGCCCTTCGCCGGGCCGCGGTCGGCGGCCCTGGTGGTGCCGGCGGTCAGCCGGTCAGGCGGTCAGGCGGTCAGGCGGTCAGGCGGTCAGGACGGGGAACCAGTTGCGCGGGTCGAGGATCATCGGAGGCTCCTTCCATGGCTCGGGTCCGCGGCGCCGACGAGCGTCGGGGACGGTGCGGAGTGGATGACCTCCATACTTGGGCCGCGCTCCCCGAAGTGGGCTCCGCACGGCGACGGAATGGGCGAAACTTGCCGTCATGGCGCGCGCATCGGCGGATTCCGTACTGAGCCTCATCGACCGGCGGCTGGTGGCCGCGCTGCAGTGGGACGGCCGTCTCACCGCGGAGCGGGCGGCCCACGTGCTGGGGCTGAGCCCCGCCACCGTGCGCCGCCGCCTGCACGCGCTCGGCGCCGACGGGACCGTACGCGTGGTGGTCTCGCCGGTCGCGCGCCCGCGCAACGGAGGCTCGGCCGGCGCCCTGTTCCTGCGTATCCGGGTGCTGCGCGGAAAGCTCGACACGATCGTGGCCGCGCTCGCGGCGCGCGAGGACATCCCGTTCATCGACATCACGACCTCGGGTGACGAGATCTTCGCGGTCGCCCGCACCGAGCCGGGCTCACGCGACCCGCTGGTCTTCCGCCAACTGCCCTCCACCCAGGCGGTGACGTCCCTGGAGAGCGCCACGATCCTGCACGTCTTCCGGCTCACCTCCGAGTGGCGTCATCAGGTGCTGACCGCGGCCGAGCGCGCGGCGCTGAGCCCGGCCGGGCGGGGCGCCGGGGCGGCCGCCGACGGTTCCCCGGGCCCGTACGGCGTCGACACCGACACGGTGGAACAGGCTCTGATCGACGCTCTCGCCCCCGACGCGCGCCTGTCCTCGGCGGCGCTGGCCGAGCGCACCGGCCACCCGGAAAGCACCGTGCGGCGCCGCCTCGCCAGGCTGACCGACCAGGGCCGGCTGATCACCCAGGTGCTGGTCGATCCGCGCCGCCTCGGGCTGCCCATCGAGGCCAAGCTGCTGCTGCACGTGGCTCCCGACCATCTGGCCGCCGCGGGGCAGGCGCTGGCCGATCACCCCGCGGTGCACGGCGCGTTCGCGACCTCGGGCCCCTCGAACCTGCACGCGGCCGCGTACTTCCCGGATCTGACGGCCCTTTACGGCTTCCTCTCCCGGGACCTGGTCGGCCTGGGCATCACCCACGTCGAAACGGCCATCGTCAGCCGCGCCGCCAAACGCACCCCCGCACCGGTGTCCGCTCGACGGGACCCGGCCCGGTAACCTGCTACTGGCTGCTACGTTTGGCCGGCTGACGAGACAGGGGAACAGCGTCAGCCCGACCACGATCCTCGACGGAGCTTCCACCCATGCCCTACTCTCCTTCCCCCGCCGCGCCCTCGCCGGCACAGATACGCGGTGCCGTCCGGGGCACCTACATCGCCTTCACCGGTTGCGGCCTCGCCTTCGCGAGTTGGGCCTCGCGGATTCCGCAGGTCCGTGACCATCTCCACCTGTCCCCGGCGCGGCTCGGCCTGGTCCTGCTCGCCATCGCCGCCGGCTCGCTCATCGCGCTGCCCATGGCCGGGCCGGTCATCCACCGCATCGGCACCAAGCGCACGGTCGCGGGCATGTCGGTGCTGCTGTCCGCCGGTCTGGCGACCGTCGCCGTCGGGTACCCCAGCGGCCCCGTCCCGGTCGTGGCCGGGCTGTTCCTGCTCGGCTTCTCCACCGGCGGGTGGGACGTGGCGATGAACGTCCACGGGGCACTGGTCGAGAAGCACCTCGGACGTTCGATCATGTCCCGCTTCCACGCCGGCTACAGCCTCGGTACGGTCGCGGGCGCGCTGATCGGCGCGGCGATGGTCGCCCTCCACGTGCCGGTGACCGCGCACCTGCTGCTGGCCGCGGCGGTGGTCGCGCTGGCCGTCCCCTGGGGGACCCGCGGCTTCGTGCCCGACAACGCCCACACCGAAGAGCACTCCGACGAGCCCGCGCCCGCCCCGCGCAGCGCCCTCGCGGCCTGGCGTGAACCCCGTACGCTGCTGATCGGCGTCTTCGTCCTCGCGTTCGCGTTCGCCGAGGGCACGGGGAACGACTGGATCGGCATCGCCACCATCGACGGCTACGGCACCTCGGCCCTGGTCGGCACCCTCGCGTTCGCCACGTTCCTGTCCACGATGACGCTCGGGCGCTGGTTCGGGCCCGCGCTGCTCGACCGCCACGGCCGGGTGCCGGTGCTACGGGTGCTGGCCGCGCTCGGCATCGTGGGCACGCTGCTGTTCGTCTTCGCCCCCGCGACGCCGCTGGCGTTCCTCGGCGCGGTGCTGTGGGGCCTCGGCGTCTCGCTGGGCTTCCCCGTCGGCATGAGCGCCGGAGCCGACGAACCGCAGTACGCCGCCGGCCGGGTCAGCGTCATCGCCTCCATCGGCTACTGCGCGTTCCTCGCGGGCCCGCCCTCGATCGGCCTGCTCGCCGACCACGTCACCATCCTGCGCGCCCTCACCTCCGTCGCCGTCCTCCTCGGCATCGCCGCGGCCATCACCGCGGCCGTCACACCGCCGCGCGGGGTCGTGATGTCCTCGACCGCGCAGCCGGAGCAACTCACCGACAGCGACAGCGCAGCCGCCTCGTAAAGGGCGGCCGTTCCGCGACCCGTTCCGCACCCGCACGATGGATTTATGCGCGTAAGGAAATGCCTGGGGAGCGGAGAAAGGCGCGATCGGTAAAGTCCTTAAAATCCTCTCGCCCAGCAGTGGGCCCTCTACCAGCGGTTATGCGTGATATGACGCATGGATTTGCCGTTGCCCGCCCGCCGTGGGATGCGGTCGGGCATCGGCCGTGTGAAGTTGGTGGAGGTGTCGGTCACGAAGACGCCGTCTCAGCAGATCTCGTCTACCCGATGGGGATTCGCCATGCGCAACACCTTCCGCATCCGTCCTGGCCGTGCAATGGCAGCCGGTGTCCTGTCCGTAGGACTCGTCGCAGGCGGCGCCGCCAGCGCTGTCGCGGCTCCGTCCCACGCGCCGAAGGCACCCGCTCCGGTCGCCTCGACCACCGCGGCCGCCTCGATCACCGCGAAGGCGAGCCCGACCACGGTGAAGTCCGGCAGCAAGGTCACCTTCACCGGCCAGACCAAGGGGCTGAAGTCCGGGGCCTCGGTGACACTCAAGCGCGAAGTCAACGGCACGTGGCAGACGGTCACCAGCTCCGGCAAGTCCGTGCAGACGAAGATCAAGAGCAACGGCTCCTACAGCCTCAACACCAACCCCAGTGTCAAGGGGCTCCAGCACTACCGGGTGACTTCCGGGAACGTCCACTCGCCGACGGTGAACGTCACGGTCAACTGACGCACCGGCAAACCGGGTTCGCAAGCCGGTGGCACCGTAGGCCCCTTCGCGCCGGCCCAGTGGACCCCGACGCGTCCCGCCCGGCATCCGGGCCGGGGCGCGTCGTCCACGTGTTGTCCGATGCTCCGGTCCGGCGCCGTGGACATACTCCGGTCCGAAGCGGCGACATGCTCCGGTCCGGCGCCGTCGACGTGTCCGGCCGGGGATGTCGGGGATGACCATCCCGACGCCGGGCTACACCTCCGCGGCCGGAGTGTCCGCGCCGGCGAGCAGTTCGTCGGCGATGTGGTCGGCCCAGCGCCGGATCCGATCGCGGTCACGAAAGTCCCCGCCCTTGCCCTGGGCCACGATCTGGCGGGCCACGACACCGGACGCCCCGGCCGCGAGCCGACCGCCGAAGGTGACGTGTTCCGCGCAGTCGACCCGCTCACCGATCCGGGCCACGCGCTTGGTCGGGGGGAGGTCCCGCGCACCGGCGGCGGTGTCGAGCGGTCCGCTGCTGAACAGCCACACCGGCAGCTTCAGCAGTTCACGCCGGTGCCGCCGGGCGAACCGGACGGCGCCGCGCAGCCAGCGCCCTTCGTACAGTCCCGAGCCGAGGACGACCGCGGTGTAGTACGAGCAGTCGAGCGTCCGTCGCGCGGCCCGTACCTCCACCTCGATGCCACGGTCCCGCAGCCTCGCCGCGATCCACTCCGCGATCTTTGCCGTCGATCCGTTCTTCGACGCGTATGCGACGAGGACACGATGGTTTCCGCTCATGAGCGTTCACCCCGTCTGCTCGCGCTGGTTTCACCTCACGACGCCACTCGTCGTCGGCACCTCCGATTCAGGATGCCCTTGGTTCATCATCGAACAATCGCGCTCGGGTCGCGACCGCGGCAGCAGCGACAGGAGCTGTGCCGTGTGGCCGGGCAGCTCCGCTTCCGCCAGGCCCGTGACGAGGTCCCTCAGCGGCATGGGCCGGTCGACCAGGAGCGTGCCGTTGGACAGCAGCAACGTGGGCACCGGCGTGTCGAGTTCGGCCTGGCTCAACGCGGGCCCGGCGAGCGCGCACAGGGCGTCTCCCTGGTGGCGGATGCGGTCCCGGAGGCCCGCGTTGCCGCCCGCGCGCGCGATGACTCGTGCGATGGTCCAGGTGTCGAGCGCGACGCGGTTGTCGTACGTCGCGTTCACGCCCGCGGCCACGAAGGAGGCGGCGGCGATGGTCGCCGCGTTGACCAGGGTGACGTGCGCCAGGATCTGGTCGGCGTTCCACTCGCCGGCCGGCGGGACGGGGCTCCCGTCTCCGGCGTCCGCCACGGTGGCGGCGGCGTCCAGCAGCGCGCGGTAGGCGTCCCGAAGCGGGGCGGTGTCCATCATGTCGGCTTCTTTCGGTGGGCCCGCACGGGGCGGGCGTACACGGGCGTACACGGGCGGGCAGGTGCGGGGCGGCTACGGAACAGGGCCGGCCGAACACAGGGAGACGGGCGCGGGAAAGCGGGCGCCGGGAAACGGGAGCGGCGAGTGCCGGCTCAGGCGTGTCCGCCGGACATCTCCCACGGCGCCTGCGGCAGCACGTCGCCGGTTTCCAGCAGCGACTTGAGGTTCGCCAGCACGGCCGGCCAGCCCTGCGAAATCCCTTTGCGCATCTCCGCGTTGGGCAGCTTCTCGTGGGTCACGGTGAGGCGGACGATGTCCTCGTGCGGTTCGACGAGGAAGGTGACGACCGAGGGTTCCCTCGGCCGCTCGGCGTCGGGCGCGTCCTCGAAGGTGATGGCCAGGCGCGTCGGGGGCTCGGCCTCGATCACCTGGCCGACGACGTCGACGGCGCCTGATCCGTCGACGCGCCGGTGCTCCCAGGGCGAGCCCGGCTGCCAGTCCGAGACGTTGGCGTGCCCCCAGTAGCGCGCCGTGAGGTCCGCGTCCGTCAGGGCCCGCCAGACCTGCTCCGCGCTCGCACGGATGTAGGTGACATAGACGTAGGTCGGCACGGTCGTGGATCCATCGGTCATGGCGTACTCCTCTGCTCTGTTCCTGATGGCACTGATCGCTTGCAGCCGGGGCCGGTCGAACCCCGAGATCCAGCGCTCCTCGATCTCGTGGATCGGCGTCGGGTCGAGGTAGTGCAGCCGCTCCCGTCCGCGTCGTACGACGGTCACGAGGCCGGCCCGCTCCAGGACGTCGAGATGCTGTGTCGCCGACTGGCGCGCCATGTCCAGCAGCTCGCACAGCTCGCTCAGCGTCTGGCCGTTGCGCTCGCGCAGCCGGTCGAGCAGCAGACGCCGGGTGGGGTCCGCCAGCGCTTTGAAGACCGCGTCCATCGCTCTCGGGAAACTCACCCTCCCATTATGCAGGCATCCACCTGCATAACGCCAGCGACGTATCGCCGCCGCGCGGTGGACCGGTGCTGCGGGCGGTTCGACAGCTGACGCGGGGCCTGTGCCGGCCGCCGGGCCGGGCCGTCCGCCGCGGTTCGTGCCCTCAGCGTGCCTCGGTGATGAGTTCGGGCCCGTCGTTGCGGACGCTGTTGACGGTGGTCGGGACGGGGCGCAGGTCCAGGTCGCCGCCGGACGGGAGCGCCAGGAGGGCGCGCAGGTCGTCCGGGGCGTGGTGGTCCGGGTCGAGCCAGTCGGCGTAGTGCCCGGGGGCGATCGTGAGGGGCATCCGGGGGTGGATACGGCCGGCGGAGTCGGTCGCGTCGGTGGTGATGATCGTGCAGGAGACGATCCACTCCCGTTCGTCCGCCGGCAGCGACCGGTCCCGCCAGAACTCGTACAGGCCCGCCATCGCCAGGATCGAACCGTCGGCCGGGTGCAGGTAGTACGGCTTCTTCGCCGCCTTCGTGTGCTCGGTCGCCGGGACGGTCTCCCATTCGTAGTACCCGTCGGCGGGGAGCAGGCAGCGCCGGGTGGTGAACGCCTTGCGGAAGGCGGGCTTCTCGTGGACGCTCTCGGCCCGCGCGTTGATCAGCTTCGCCCCGGAAGCCGGCGACTTCGCCCAGGACGGCACCAGCCCCCAGCGCAGCGGGCGAAGCCGCCGGACCGGCTCGGCGCCGTCCTCGTCGGGGCGTTCCACCACGCCCCACACCTGGTCGGTCGGCGCCACGTTCCAGCTCACCGCCGGCGCCTGCTCCCCCGCCCTGACCTGTACCTGAGCGTCGAACGCGGTCGCGAGATCCTCCGCGGCCCTGGCCGCGACATACCTTCCGCACATCCCTCCACCGTGCCACGCCCGCCGCCAGGTGGGGACCGTCGCACGGCCGTCCGGTGTACGCGACGGGTGCGCGCCGGTCAGTGCAGGGCAGTCAGTGGGCGGCGTGGCGGAGGGCGCTGATGAAGGCGGCACCGTCAGGGGTGCCGACGCCCGTCATCGTGTCGTAGCCCTTGGCGGTGACCTGCTGGGTCCGGGCGCGGTCCTCGGCGTCGAAGACGTCGATGCCCGGGCTGGTCACGGTGTCGTCGGCCGCGATCCAGGCGCTCCGGTCCTGCTGCGGCGCCGACGTGCGGATCGGCAGGACGTCGTGGAGTGCGCGGGTGCCGGCCAGGCGGTAGAGCAGCGGGTCGATGAAGCCGAAGGGCTGCTCGCGGCCCTGCTGGGCGTCGGCGACCAGGCCGGCGATCAACGGGCACGCCAGGCTGGTGCCGGCGTTCGGCATGGTGCGGTAGGGCCCCGGTTCGCCGTGGCCGACCGAGTCGATGTAGCCGGTCAGCATGCCGGTGTCGGGGTCGGCGTCGGCGGCGATGTCGGGCACCGCCCGGTCGACGACGGTGTGCTTGCCGACGCGGACCCGCGCCATCGACGCGGGCACGACGCCCTTCTGGTACGAGGGCTGCCGGTACACCAGGCTGGTGCATCCGCCGCCGCCGCTGATGCCGACGTCGGACCACTTGCCGCCGTCCAGGTAGCCGTAGTCGTCGGACCAGCCGGTCTCGAACACCCGGTTCCCGGCCGCCCCGACGCCGATGGTGGTGCCGCCGACCGCCACCGCGTACGGATCGGAGTCGGTCACCGTCAGGCCGGTGGTGTCACCGGACGCGAAGTACATGCCGACCCCCTCGGCGGCGGCCCGCACGTCCATCGCGTGCACGGTCCCCGCCGGCACCTCACCCAGCGGGATCTGCCACGAGTTGGAGACGATGGAGGCTTCGGGACGGTTGCCCTTCCCGGTCAGCACGAAGAGCGCGGCGTCGGGCAGCGCCTGGTCCTCGTCGCATCCCTGGCCCACGACCATCAACTGGTCGGCGCCGGGCGCCATCGCGTAGACCGCCTCGGAGTCCATCTCCGCCTCGTCGTCGACGGCGGGCGGGTCCGCCGCGTCGTGCGCCTGCGAAGACCCGGCGCAGGCGCTGCCGGCCTGGACCTGCCTGAACTGGGAACGCTTCGGCAGCGGCAGGTGGTTGCTCCTCGCGTAGTCCGTCAGCGTCTGGAACATCGCGGTCGGCGACTCCTCCTCGGTCAGGGCGACGGTCTGGCCCTTGCCGGTGTCCTTCCACGTCGCCCCGTAGGCCGCGCGGATCTGGGCGGCGGAGTACCCGCAGACCGGCAGCGACGCCTTGGTCAGCTCCCGGTAGGCCCGGGTGGAAGCTGTGCACGTGCTGCGCCCATTGACATCCTCGTCCACCTAAAGGAAGACGATTCCCGCCTGGCTGCCGGATGTCCAGCTCGCCTTCGGGTGGGTTCCTGTTTCTTCGCGCTGTGCCGGTAAGAGTACCGGTCTTACCCGCGCTCCACGGGCTGTCACCGCCAGTCCGGCGGCCTTCTTGGTGTTGATCGCGGCGTTGGTGTCCCGGTCGTGCAGGGTGCCGCACGCCTCGCAGGTCCACTCTCGGACGTGCAACGGTTTCGGGCCGTCTTTCACGCCGCATGCCGAACAGACCTGCGAGGTCGGTTCGAACCGGCCGATCCGTACCAACTCCCGGCCGTGCTTGACCGCCTTGTACTCCAGCATGCCGACGAAGCTGGACCATCCGGCGTCGTGCACCGACTTCGCCAAGCGGGTCCGGGCGAGGCCCTTCACCGACAGGGACTCCACAGCGATCGCTTGGTTCTCACGAATCAACTGGGTGGAGAGCTTGTGGTGAAAGTCGCGGCGCGCGTCGGCCACCCGGGCATGCGCCCTGGCGACCTTGACCCGCTGCTTACCTCGGTTGCTGGACCCCTTCTGCTTGCGGGAAAGAGACCGCTGAGCCCTCTTGAGTTTCTTCTCGGCCCGGCGCAGGAAGCGGGGGTTGTCGATCTTCGTCCCGTCGGAAAGGACCGCGAAGTGGGTCAGACCGAGGTCGATGCCCACGACATTGTCCGTGGCGGGCAGCGTCTCGGGGCTGGTCTCGACCACGAACGAGGCGAAGTACCGGCCCGCCGCATCCTTGGTTACGGCCACCGTGGACGGTTGCGACGGCAGCGAGCGGGACCACCTGACCGGCACGTCACCGATCTTCGGCAGGGACAACTTCCCGCCGGTCGTGATCTTCCACCGGGCGTTCGCGGTGAACCGGACCGACTGCGAGTATCCCGCTTCGACTTGAAGCGGGGCGCCCCCATGCGCGGGCGCCTGCCCTTCAGGCCGTCGAAGAAGTTCCGATACGCAGTGTCCAGATCCCGCAGGGACTGCTGAAGGACCACGGCGGACACCTCGCCGAGCCAGGCCCGTTCCGGGGTGCGCTTGGCCTCGGTGATCAGCAGTTTCGACAGATCGCCCGTCGTCGGGAACAGCAGTCCCTCGCGGCGGGCGGTCTCTCGTGCCCGTAGTGCGTCGTTGTACACCACCCGCACGCACCCGAACGCCCGGGCCAACGCGATGCGCTGACCCGGCGTCGGACTGATGCGGAAGTTGTACCGAAGCTGCATACCGTGATCCTACTACATTTGGTTTATGGCTGATATGCAGAACATTCGCACTGGTAGACACTGTGTCTTTGCCCTTCACGCGCACTTGGTTTTCGTGACGAAGTACCGACACCGGGTCTTCAAGGACGCGCACCTCAAGCGGATGGAAGAGATCATGCGTGCGGTATGCGCCGACTTCGAATGCGAACTGGTCGAGTTCAACGGCGAGAACAACCACGTCCACCTCCTCGTGAGCTTCCCACCGAAGGTCGCCCTGTCCAAGCTGGTCAACTCCTTGAAGGGTGTCAGCTCGCGCAGGCTCCGCCAGGAGTACCCAGAATTGGTCCGACACTACTGGCGGGCACAACGCCTGTGGTCCGGCTCATACTTCGCCGGATCGGTAGGCGGGGCTCCACTGTCGATCGTCCGTCAGTACATCGAGCAGCAGAACCGTCCACTGTGACCCGCGGGTCACAGAACTCCTCAGAATCGCTTCACCACCGGGCTTCAGCCCGGTGCACTGCGATTTATCCCCAGTAGCGGGAACACGTGGCCGGCTTCGCGGCCGTCGCGGGCTTCGCGGTCGGCGCGGCCGCGGCGGGCCGGGCGGTGCCGCGACCGCCGCCGGAGCCGCCGCCGGAGCCATCGCCGTCGCCGAGCCCGGTCACGCCCAGCACGTCGGGCGCGAGCGAGGCCGGCATCGACACGTCGCGGTCGTTGGACTGGAACTCCGTGGCGCCGCCCGCCGCGTCCTTCGCCCGGTACCTTCCGATCCGCACCTGGAACGCCGACTGGACCGCGGACACCGGCCCGCTCGCCGAGACGTAGTCACGGCCGCCGTCGACGCGAACTCCCTTGAGCCCCTTGGTGGTCAGCCAGGATGCGACCGCCTCGGCGCGTGCGGCGGAGGGGGCGAAGCTGGCGGTGTAGGCGCTCGGAGTCAGGTAGTGGCGGTACTCGGCGCTGCCCGGCGTGGCGACCGCGTCCGCGAACGCGGCGGCGCCCGCCAGGTCCGGCGCCAGCCACACCTGGACGGTCATCCCCTGCGAGGCGGGCGCGGCCCCGACCAAGGACGTGGTGCGCACCGTAGGGGAGACCGATCCCGGCACCGTGGCGGTGGACGCCGCGCCTGCGGTGGCGGGCGCCCCCAGCACCGCACCCGCGGCCAAGACGTCATGCTGTCCGTGCCGGCCTGTCCGGCCAAGCCGCCCGCCGACGCCCGCGGTTGGCTGGACGCCCTCTACCTCGCGATGGTCTGCCGCCAGGAGGAACGGATCGCCTGGCTGTGCCGGGTGCCGCTCGCGGCGCTGCGCCCGGACGACACGGTCGACGCGTACGTCCTGCACTGGATCGACACCCTCCAGACGTACTTCACCGTCGGCGCCGTCTGCATCCCGGAGAAGCTGATCGCCGTGATGGAGACCTCCGTGCCCGAGCAGGTGAGCTGCGCGCCCGGCGACTTCGTGAACCTGATCGACTACCAGCCCGTCGCGCTCTTCCACCGGCTGGTCACCCAGGACGCCGACGCCTTCGCGGAGGCGCTGGCCGATGCCGTCGGGCAGCACGCCGAGTACTGGGGCACCGACGGCTCGCCCCGTGCCCAGGTGGCGCTCGGCGTGCTGGCGATGGCCTGCGCGGCCCACGACCACGGCCTGCCGGTGGACCTCAAGCGGCCGTATCTGCCGTGGTATCTCGTGAACGGTGAGCGGATCGAGGACATCCCCTGACCGGTGTGGTGGGAGTCTCCCGCCTCATGGTCATCCGCCGGACGAAGCCGCTCGGTTTCACCCTGGAGGAGATGCGCGACCTGCTGGAGGCCACCGACCGCCTCGACACTCCGGACCCCTCCCCCGCCGAGCGCGAAGCCCTGCTGGAACGCGTCAGGGCGTACGAGCAGACCGCCGCGAAGAAGATCCAGGACCTGCGGGTCCAGCTGGCCAGGGCCGAGGACTTCGCCGCCACCCTCCGCACCCGGCTGGAACAGGGCAGCCGCTCCTGAGCCCATCCGCCCCTGGGCCGACCGCTGTTGGGT
>NZ_JACEGK010000146.1:0-15209 GCF_056859195.1 Streptomyces sp. NH27 | reverse complement strand
CATCCGAGGAGAGAACCCATGACCTCCACGTTCGACACCTTCAAAGACCTCATCGGCGACGTCACGGACGACTACAAGAAGGCCGTCGACGAGTTCCTCGACCGCGACGACGATGACGACGACGACCGCGGCAGCCGGAAGTCCAAGAACAAGCGGAAGAGCGGCGGCGCCGACCTTTCGGCCCTGGCGAAGCTGCCCGGGCTCGCCGGGCTGCCACTGGGAACCGTGCAGGCCCTGGTGGACGCCGGCCCAGCCGCCCCGGCCCTGGCCGGCCTGATCGCGGGCGCCGCCAACCCGCTGGCCGCACTGGCGGGAGGAGCGGGCGCCACGAACCCGCTCGCCGCACTCGCCGGAGGAGCGGGCGCCACGAACCCGCTCGCCGCACTCGCCGGAGGAGCCGGAGCCGCGAACCCGCTCGCCGCACTCGCCGGAGGAGCCGGAGCCGCGAACCCGCTCGCCGCGCTTACGGGGGGTGGGCTGCCCGGTCTGGACGCCCTCGGCAGCATCGCCGGGGCCGCCGGCAGCACCGCGTCCCTCGCGGAGACCCTGCTGTCGCTCCCGGGCCAGATCGCCAAACTCACCGAGGCGGTCACCAAGTTGCTGGACGTGCTCCCGGGTGCGGCCACGGTCGCAGGTGCCCGTAAGGGCTGATCCTCCGGGTGCCCCCATCCGCCGGCCGAGGTACCGTCGGCCGGCGGATGGGCCTGCGTCCTCAACTGGCCACCCTTACCCGGGATCGGGACCGGAACCCCCACTCCAGAAGACGAGGCGCAACCGTATGGCGGGTGCCATCCGCAACCGGCTTCGTACGGTGACAGGGGTGTTGGGCGCCCTGGCGCTGAACGAAACCCGCAGAGCGACCCGCGAGCATCCGGACGCCGAGCGGCGCCGAGCCGTGGCAGTCAGAGAGGCGCTGGAGCAACTCGGCCCGTTCTACATCAAGTTGGGCCAGATGATGGCCACCCGGCCGGACCTGGCACCACCGGCACTGGCCGCCGAGCTGGAGCACCTGCACGACCAGGTGGAGCCGCTGCCGTTCTTCGAACTGGAGCCGGTGCTGGAGCGGGACCTCGGCCCGGACTGGAAGCTGCGCTTCGACGACCTCGACACCTTGAAGCCGCTCGGCACCGCCTCCGTCGCGCAGGTGCACCGGGCGACACTGTCGGACGGGCGGCCGGCGGTGGTGAAGATCCAGCGCCCCGGCATCCGGGAGTCGGTGGCCGCCGACATGGCGCTGATGCGCAGGGCCGCCCGGCTACTCGGCCGGGCCGCGCCGCGGTTCACCGCCGTGATGGACCTCGACGCGATGCTCGGCAGCCTCTTCGACGCGATGGAGCCCGAACTCGACTTCACCGGCGAGGCCGCGAACATGGACCGGGCCCGCGACTCGATCGGCTCGTACCGCACCCTGAGCGTGCCGGAGGTGGTGCACGCCACGCCCCGGGTGCTGGTGCAGTCGCTCGCCGACGGCGACTCGATCCGGCACGTCGACCGGGACGCGATCCCGGCGAAGCAGCGCGAGGAGATCTGCAAGGACCTGCTGCGGTTCATGTACCGCGGCTACTTCGTCGACCGCTTCTTCCACGCCGACCCGCACCCGGGGAACGTCTTCGTCTCCATGGAAGGCCGGGCCACCCTGATCGACTGGGGCATGGTCGGCCGGATCGACAAGCGCACCAGCATGCATCTGGCGCTGGTGCTGATGGCGATGGCCCGCAACGACGGTTACAGCCTGGCCAACGCCTGGACCTCGATGGGCCACGCCACGCCGTGGGCCGATCTGACCGGCTTCGCCTCGGACATGGCGTCGCTCACCCCCCGGCTGGCCGGCGCCAGCCTCGAACAGCTCAACTTCGGCGGCGCGCTCACCTCCGTACTGGAGAAGGCGTCCCGGCGCGGCATCGCCTCCGCGCCCTCCACCTCCCTGCTCGGCAAGTCCTTCGGCAACCTCGAAGGCTCGGTCCGCCACCTCTACCCTGACATCGTGGTGGGCGAGGTGTTCAAGAAGGAGGTCAACGGCATCCTGCGGCACATGCTCAGCGAGTACGCCTCCCCGCAGCAACTCGCCGCCAACATGACCGAGTTGCTTCTCGGCAGCACCGCCGCACTCGAACAGTGGCGCGCCGTCACCAACGACAGCGCCAACCGCGACCTCACCATCCGCATGCACGGCACCCGTCTCCCCCGCGCCCGCGGCGGCGGCCGCTCGCCCTCCCCCCAGACCATCCTCACCCTCACCGCCGCCGCCTACTTCCTCGGCCGCCGCGCCGGACCCCGCTGATCGAGGTGTCGGGGCGCCGGCACCGCCGTACCGCCGTACCGCCGTACCGCAAGCAGGCCCTACGCCCGGGCGCCGCGCCCGGCTCACCACGTCCGAGCGTCACGTCCAGCCCACACGCCCAACCCGCGCCCGCCTCCTACGACTTCGGCAACCGGTGCTTCACCTGGAGCGCGCGGACCCGGGCGCGGAGGGTCTCGACCTCCTCTGCCGCCCCCTGCTGCCGGCGGAGGTCGGCCAGCGCCACGAGCGTCGCGGTCTCCTCGGCAGGCGCCTGGATGCGCTCGGCGATGGCGAGGCTGTCCTGGAGGTGCCGTCCCGCCTGCGTGAGCCGGCCGGCCCGGTGTTCGGCGATGCCGAGGTCCCTGAGCGTCTCGGCCTCCTCGTGGACCGCGCCGATCTCTCGCGCGACGGCGAGCGCGGCCGTGTGGTGGCTGATCGACTCGTTGAACTGCCCGACGGCCTGCAAGGTCCGGCCGACGCCGTGCAGTGCGATGGCCTCGTTGCGCCGGTCGCCCACGCTGCGCAGCACGGGCAGCACCTCCCGGTACAGCGCGAGGGCTTCGTCCGGTTTCCCGGCGGCCAGCAGCGCGCCCGCCAGGTTCATCTGGAGCGTGGCGCAGTCCACCCGGCTGCCGACGTGGCGGGCGAGCCCGAGCGCCTGGCGGTAGGCGGTGTCGGCCTGTTCGAGGTCGCCGAGCCTGGTCCGGGTCTCCCCCAGGTTGTTGAGGGTGCGCCACTCGCCGCGCAGGTCCCCCACCTCCTGGAACTTGCGCAGCGCGTCGAGGAACACCGCCAGCGCCTGTTCGTGGTCGCCCATCTCCAGCAGCACGATGCCCAACCCGTTGAGGCTGCGCGCCTGTTGCAGCGCGGGGCCGTCCGCGCGCAGCACGAGGGCGGCACGGTGGTGGGCGACGGCCTGCGCGTACTGCCCGCTGGGCCAGGAGGAGATGCCGAGTTGGTGCAGCGCCTCCGCCTCGATCTCCGGGTCGGCGACCGCCCGGGCCTCGTCGAGTGCGGTGCGTGCGGCGTCGCTCGCTTCGTCGTACCGGCCGCGGTGGATGGACACCACGGCCAGGTCGATCAGCACGCACGCGTACGCGGTCCGGTCGTCGGTGTCCCGCCAGTACGCGACCGCCGCGCGCAGCACCAAGTCGGCGGTCGTCAGATACCCCTCGGTGTCCAGGAAACCGGCGAGGACGTGCGCGAGGACGGCGGTGTCCCGGGCCGGCCGGTGCGCACCGGACCAGGCCAGCGCGGCCAGCAGGTTGGGGCCTTCGGTGAGGAGCCACCGGCTCGGGTCGCCCCGGGTGCCCCAGGGCGCGGGGGCGGGCAGCGAGGTGGCGATCTCGACACGGCAGCGGAACGGGTACGCCTGGCGGTCGGCCAGGTCCGCCGTGGCCAGGTAGAAGTCGACGAGCCGTTCGAGCGCCGCCCGTGTCTCCTCGGGCCCGTCCTCGGCGGCGGCCAGGCCCTGGGCGTAGTCGCGCAGCAGGTCGTGCAACCGGTAGCGGTGCGCGGTGGGCTCCTGGAGCAGGTGGCAACCGAGCAGGCCCTCCAGGGCGCGGTCGGTGTCCTCGACGGACAGCCCGCTGAGCGCGGCGGCCGCGTGCGGGCCCACCTCGGGGCCCAGGTGCGCGCCCAGGCGACGGAAGACCATCCGCTGGAGCGGCGTCAGCGGCCGGTACGACACCTCGAACGCGCGGGTCAGTTCACGTCGGCCGTCGCGGATCTGGGGGAGGCGGCTACTGGACCTGGTCAGGGCGTCCACGAGTTCCGCCGCGCGCCAGGCCGGCCGGGACAGGAAGCGGCTCGCCACGAGTTCGATCGCGAGCGGCAGGAATCCGCACAGCCGGACGATCTGCGCGGTCGCGTCGGCGGTCGGCGCCCGCTCGGCCCCGACCCGGTGCCGGAACATGTCGACCGCGTCGCGCAGCGGCATGACATCGACGGTCACCGGCCGCACGCCGGGGATCTCGGTGAGCCGGTGCCGGCTGGTGAGGATGACGAGCGACGGCGACGCCCAGGGCAGCAGCGGCCGCGCCTGGTCGGCGTCGGCGACGTTGTCGAGGACCACGATCGCCCGGCGGTTCGCCATCGCGGTGTGCCACACCGCGGTCAGCGCGTCGCGGTGCTGCGGGAGGCTCGCGGCGGGGACGCCCGACAGGTGCAGCAACTCGGTCAGCGCCTCCGTGACCGGCATCGCACCGGTGTCCGCGCCGCCGCGCAGGTCCAGGAAGACGCAGCCGTCGGGATAGCTGCCGCTCAGCCGGTGGGCGACGTGGACGGCGAGCGAGGTCTTGCCGACTCCCGGCATGCCGTCCACCGCTTCGAGCGCGACCACCGCGGCCGTGCCGCGCGGCGCGTCGATGCCGGTGGTCAGCCGGTGTATCTCGGCCGCGCGGCCGACCAGTTCGATGTCGTGCGGCAGGTTGTCGGTGCGGTCGGGTTCCGGCGCGGCGGGCGGCTCGGCGGTCCCTCCCGGCCCGGGGGGCAGCAGTTCGGCGACCGGGACCCTGCTCAGGATGCCCTGCTGGACGGCCTGTAATCGCTCGCCGGGGGCGGTGTCGAACTCCCGTACCAGCCGGCCCAGGAAGTGGTGCAGCGCCTCGGCCGCCTCGACCGCGCGGCCGGTGCCGTACAGCGCGACGGAAAGCAGTTCCACCAGCGCCTCGTTGGTGGGGTGTGCTTCGGTCAGGGACGTCAGGCGCGGTACCAGGTCCTCGTACTGGCCGAGCCGCAGGGCGACGCCGGCGTGGAGCAGGCCCGCGTCCACCGCCTTCTCGTCCATCGCGGCGCGGATGTTCGCGGCCCAGACGCCGGGCAGGCCCGCCAGGGGTTCGCCGCGCTGGAGCTCCTCTGCCCGCCGGAGCAGGTGCAGTGCCTCGCGGCCGTCACCGCGGTGGGCGACCGCGTGCGCCTGGTCGACCAGGCCGACGTACCGGTGCAGGTCGACGGCCGCCCGGTCGGCCCGCAGGATGTAGGTGTGCGTGTGGCGCTCCAGCACGGGCGCGGCCGGTCCGGCGACGGTCTCCAGCGCCCGGCGGATGCGGGACACGTAGACGTACAGGGCGTCGCGGGGCTTGCCCGGGGGGCTGTCGTCCCAGACCAGGTGAACGAGCCGGTCCACGCTGACGGCGCGGCCCACGTCCCAGGCCAGCGCGGCCAGCACGGTCCGTTCCTTGGTCGATCCGAGGGCGGTCGTGTGCTCCCCGGCAGACAGCTCCACCGGCCCCAGGACGCGTATCTGGAACTCCATCAGTGTCTCCCACCGGACGGTTCCGCAGTACGGGGCGGCACGCCGCCGACCGGGCCGGCGGACCCGCGCACGCCGCGACTCAAAGCGGGCTGTTCTGCCGTCCGAGAAGCCCCCATACCGCAATTGCAGGGTATTCCTTGAAGGGAGACCGCGGAACGGGACGTCCGATGCGGGCGCCCTCGGTGCCGCGCTGGGCCGTTGTCGGTGAGGGGCGGGGAAGCATGCGGGACGAGGGTGTGGCCGAGGCTCTGTTATCGGCCAAGTTTTCTGATATCGCCGGGCACGGCTCGGCCGCCTGGCAGGAGCTCGCGCAACTGGTGGAGGCCGCGGCCGCGACCGATCCGGAGCTCGCCGCGGCATGGCACGACCTGCGGGCGGACACCACCGGGGCCGGCGACGCCGCCGCGTCGGCGACTCTACGCGACCGCGCCGCCGCTCTCGCCACCCGCGCGGCGCTCAACGGCCCGCTGCTGGAACGGCTTCGCCAGTGGATGGCGCGGTTTCCGGCGGCGGGCGGGGGCGTCGATGTGGTCGCCAATGCTTTGGGCGGCCACGCGCAAGTGCACGGCCCGGTCGTCCAGGCACGGGACATCACCGGCGGAATCCACGTCCACCAGGTCCAGCAGCCCGCCGCACCCCGGCCTCCGGTGCCCCGCCAACTCCTTCCCGTTCCGGCGCACTTCACGGACCGCCGGCAGGACCTGCGGGTGCTGGACGAGTTGCGGGACGGACGCGAACCGGGCGTGGCCCAGGTGATCGTGGTCAGCGGCCAGGCCGGCGTCGGCAAGACCGCACTGGCCTCGCGGTGGCTCGGGGCACGCGAAACCGAGTTCCCCGACGGCCAGTTGTACGTGGATCTGGGCGGCGGTGCGCCCGGTGATCCGGCGAGCCCGACGGAGGTGCTGGGGTACCTGCTGCGCGCGTTCGGCGCGACGGGGGAGCCGACCGGCCTCGCCGAACGCGCCGCCCTGTGGCGCTCGGTCACCGCGGCCCGTAGGTTCGCCGTCATGGTGGACAACGCGCTGACCGCCGCGGATGTGCGTGTCCTGCTGCCCAGCGCGCCCGGCAGTCTCGTGCTGGCCACCAGTCGGCACCGGCTGACCGGACTCGCCGTGGACGGGGCGGGGTTCTGCCGGCTCGGGGTGCTCGACGCGCGGGCGGCGCAGGAGTTGTTCACCCGGGGCACGGGCCGGGCCCGGGCGGAGCGCGAGCCGTCGGCGGTGCGGGAGATCGTCGCGCTGTGCGCCGGACTGCCGTTGGCGATACGGCTCGCCGCGGCGCGGCTGGCCGCGCGCCCGGACCAGCCGGTGGCGTCGCTGCGCGACGCGCTGACGGCCGGCGCGGGGCTGCTGGGCGAATTACGAGCGGAGGGAACCGACACCGTGCAGATGGTCCTCGACGCGTCCTACCAGGCGCTGCGACCGGACGCGGCCCACCTCTACCGCTGCCTGGGCCTGCTGCCCGCCGCGCTGTTCGACCCGCCGCCGGCCGCCGCCGCGGCGGGGATCTCCGCCGCCGAGGCCGAGCGGATGATCGAGGTGCTGGTGGAGGCGAACCTCCTGGAACCGGCAAAGGCCGGTCTGCTCCGCTTCCACCCCCTGGTGCGGCTGCACGCCGCCCAGCGGGCGGAGGCGGAGGAGACCGCGTCGGCCCGCGCGGACACGCTGCGCCGCTACGCGGACTGGTGTCTTGCCATGGCCACGCACGCCGAGGAGTTGCTCACCCCCAGCCACCGCACCCTCCCGCGCGTGTACCGCTTCCCGGCCCAGGTGGCCGGGGCGTTCGCCGACGAGAGTGCGGCCCTCGTCTGGCTGGAGACCCACCGCGAGGCCCTCACGTCCACCGTGCACCTGGCGGCCCGGGAGCAGTGGCACGCCACCGCGTGGCAACTCGCCGACGCCCTCTGGCCGATGTTCCTGCGGCTGCGGCTGTACGACTCGTGGACGGCGGCCTACCGGACCGGGCTCGACGCCGCACGCCTCGACCATGACACCGCGGGGCAGGCGCGCATGCTCACCTCGGGAGGAATCGGCCTGCGCAGCGCCGGTCGTTACGAGGAGGCGGCGGAGTGGTTCTCCCAGGCCCTCGACCTCGCCCGGTCCGAGGGCGATCCGCGCGACGAGGCACAGGCGTTGAGCGGGCTCGGCAGTTCCTACCGGGGCGCGGGAGATCTCGACCGGGCCGCGGTGGCGTACGAACGCGCCCTCGTGCTGCGGGAGTCGGTGGGCTACCACCGCGGCGCGGCGCTGTCCCGGCTGCGTCTCGGCGAACTCGCTTTGGAACGTCGCGCGTTCGAGACGGCGGTGGACCTTCTCGGACGCGCGCAACGGGAGTTGACGGAAGAACACGACCCCTACGACGCGGCGCGGGCCAGGGCCCTTTTCGGGTTCGCCCTGGCACAGGCCGGTCGGCGCGAGGAGGGCGAACGGGAACTGCGGCTCGCACTGGCCGAGTTCGACACCGCCGGGTCCGCGTTCTGGCGGGCCAGGACCCTGGAAATGCTCGGCCAACTTGCCGCGAAGGAAGACGACTTGGCCGCGGCGCGGCAGCAGTACGAGGACGCGCTGCGGATCTACGCCTCCGTCAGCCCGGTCGACGCCGAACGGACGGAAGGGCGACTTCGGGAGCTGGAACCCGAAGACGCCCCGCCGTGAGGCCGGTTCACGGCTGCGCGAGCAAGCTCACGCCAGGAGCCGGTTGCCGGCCGTCACGTCCGCCGAGCCGGCGGGGGCCGGCCGCAGCCGGACCCGGCCGGCCCACAGCGCCCGCGGTCCGGCGGGCGCCGAAAGGCCGATCGCTGCCAGGTCGGCCCACGCCCCACCGAGGACGAGCTCCGTGTGCAGGTACGACGCGGCCACCGCGTAGTCCGCGGCGGTCGGCCGCCGACGATCGTCCTCCGGGGCCACGCTCACCCGTCCACCGTCGCGGGCCCCCACGACGCAGTCGCCGTCGGTCGTGGGCACCGCCACCACCAGGCAACCGGGGAACCGCGCCAGCACCTCGTCCACCCGACGCAGCGCCGCACCGGGCGGGTGGGCGCGGCCGAGCCTGAGCACGTCCGCCCGTGCGGGCCACGGCGAGTCCGCCACCAGGTCCGCGCTCACGTGCTCGTCGACGACGTCGCCCGCGAGGCGCCACCCGCCGCGCGGCAGCCGGCGGACGGTGACGAGCGGGCACGCGGCCCCGCCGACGACGACCAGCTCGACCGGTCCGCGCGCGTTCCTCGAGCCCTGCCGCCGGCGCACCGAGACGACCGTACGACGCGGCGTCATGCCGCCTCTCCCAACGTGTCCGTCGTCCACCGGTCGAGCGGCGCGGGCGCCGGGACCGGCGTGGGCGGCACCGGGTACGCGGGCCGCCCGATGCCCAACAGCCCGTAGACGAGGGCGCGGACGCGCCGATTGAACTGGCCCGGCTCCGAGGAGAGCCGGGCCGCTATCGCCGCGTAGTCCTCGCGCCGGTATTCCTCCGCCGCGTACTGCAGTTGCTCCTCCAGCGGACGGCACGCGGACAGCGCCGGGGCGACCCGGGCGAGGGCGGCGGCCGGTGACGCGTGGTGGACCCGGTCGTGGGGGTAGCGGGCCAGCAGGATCGGCGCCGACGTGAGGGTGGCGTAGGACGTGAGCGAGCCGTGGTCGCCCAGGACCCAGTCCGCCGAGGCCAGCAGCGCCCGCCAGTCGACCTCCGGCGGCACCAGCGCGACGCCCCTGCGGCGGTACTCCGACAGCCACGCGTGCACCTGCCACCAGCCGTGCCCCGCCCAGATGTTGGGGTGGCTGAGGACCGCCACCCGGTAGCGCCGCCGCGGCAACTCGCCGAGCAGGCGCGGCAGCAGTTCGTCCAGCGCGGCGAAGGACGCGCCCAGCCCCCATGTGCTGCTGACCACCACGAGTTGCTGCCCGGCGCGGAGCCCGAGCGCGGCCCGGTACTCCTCCCGGTGCGGCACGCTCGCCGTGAGCCGGTCGTATGCCGGGTCGCCCACCACCGTGGCCACAGGCACGCCTTCGGGGCAGTTCCGGGCGAGCGTCGCCAGGTCGTCGCGGTGGGCCAGAGCCACCGCGGCGGGGATCACCCGCCCGTCCCGGGTGAGGTTGTCCCGGCTGAGCATGCCGGGCGGCCGCTCCTGACCGGGCCGGCCGTTCCATACCCTTTGCACCTTGATCTGACCGGCGCCGTGCGACAGCAGGACGAGCGGCGCGCGGACCTGGTCGATGTGCTCCCAGCCCGCCGCGAGCGCCAGGTCGAACTCGCACCGCACCGCCTGCTCCCACGGGATCACCGGTGCGCCGAGCCGGCGCAGGAACCGCATCACACCCTCGCTGAAGGCGTGCGGCGCCACGGTGAAGAACACCTGGACCCTCCGGTCCGAATGGAACACCGGAATGACATCCGAAAGCCGCTGACCGTAGGTCAACGTCGATACGATCAGCAGTACTTTCTTGCAGCCGCGAACCGTCATCCACTGTTCGCGTTCCCAATCCACCGGCCTTTCCGGGCCGATCTCGGCACGCATAGAAACTCCCCCTCCGCCTGCCCGCACTCCGTGATCCGGGCGACTCGACCCCACCCGCGCCGACGGTTTCGGCGCACCTGGTTCGGGCCGTGTCGGGGAATTACCCGAGCGGTGCGGAGGATTCCTTGCAGGGAGCTTGCAGCGGCCTTGACGTACGGGTGGAGGGCGCCCGCTCCACCCGGCCGGCGGGGCCGGAACCGCGGGACGGTGGTTGTCCAAGTCGGCTCCGCACAGCGGCCGGTGTGCGCAGTACGCGCAACTACGCACCCCAGGTCGCGCATGGCCTGCGCCGCACAAGCAGTACCGAACCATCCGGTCCCATACGGTAAGCTCTCTGCAACCTGGGCGACTCCAGTCGATCACACGTGGGCGCGCTCACGCCATGCCCACTCCCACCGCCGGCCAGCGAAATCCCTTGATCCAATCGGAAGACGCGCCGGCCGTGGACGTGATCGAATTACGGGTGACCGAACCGTTTATTGCCCGTAGGGAACAATTTCCGTGAACAAGCAAGTCCTTGCGCCGCGCCACCTGCTCGTGTCCGCCGTTCTTTCCGGCGTGATCTCCGTGGCATCGTTCTCCGCGACAGCGGAAGCCGCGACCCCGGAAGCCGCGACCCCGCCCGCGACAGCGAAAGCCTCGGCCCCGCCCGCGATGGCGATGGCGATATCGCCGGACGTCTGCATGTCGTACTGAACCGGCACGCACCGTTCGTTGATCGACTCCGGTGGGAGGGGGCACGGCGCCCCCTCCCACCGTCCTCGTTACAGCGTCACCGTGAAGTGCCAGTGGCCCGCGGCGACCGCGTACTGGGCCGTGCCGTGGTCGGCGCGCAACAGGTGGGCGCCCGGGGCGGGGTGGAGGTTGCGGGCCGGGTGGCCGAGGAGGGGGACGGTGACCGTGGCGGAGGCGTTCGCGGGGATCGTGACGTCGAGCGCGAAGGTGTGCGCGGTACGGGTCCAGGTCGAGGCGACCCGGCCGCGAACGGTCTCGACCGAGGCGGAGACGTGGGTCAGACCGGTCGGCGCCTGGGGCGCCACCGCGATGGTGCCGTAGCCCGCGCTCGTCGCGCTGATCCCGCCGAGCACCGAGGTGAGGGAGGCGTTGATGCCGCTGAACATGGCATGGTCGTGGGATTCCATACTGGAGTCGTAGGTCCACTCCTCCCAGTCGGTGGTGGCGCCCTGGGCGATTTCGTACCCGAAGCCGGGGTACGACTTCTGGTCCAGGACGCTCGTCGCGAGGTCGGTGCGGCCGATGGCGGTGAGCGCGTCCATGAGGTAGCGGGTGCCGAAGATGCCGGTGTCCAGGTGGCCCTGGTTGGTGACGGTGATGGTGTGGACGAGCTGGTCGCCGACGGCGGTGAGGTCGGCGGCGGGCACCATGCCGAAGGCGAGCGGCAGGATGCTGGTGGTCTGGCGGCCGTCGGCGTAGCCGTTGCGCGCGGAGTTGAGGAACGCCGCGTTGAACGCGTCCTTGATGTCCGAGGCGAGGCCAGTGAAGTGCGTGGCGCCGGCGGTGTCGCCGAGCGCCTTGGCCGCCAGCGCGGTGTCGGACGCCTGGAGGTAGGACAGCGCGGTGTTGACCAGTGAGACCTCGCTGGTGCAGTCGCCGACGCCGGGGCTGCCGAGACCGCCGTTGACGCCGGGACCGTAGACCGGCGGGCACCAGTCGCCGAAGCCGTGGTCGGCCGGCCAGATGTGCCCGGGGACGTCGGTCGCGTTCTTGTCGACGAACGCCTTCATCGCCGGGTACATCGCGGCGAGCGTGGCCTTGTCGCCGTACTGGAGGTAGAGCGTCCAGGCCAGCGAGATCTGGTCACCGCCCATGTCCGGGTTCTGCGCGTTGCCGGCGTCGTGGGGAAGCGCGGTGCCCGGCGGCATGTCGCGCAGGTAGCTCGCGTAGAAGCGGTCCATCGCGAACTCGGCGGTGGACGCGTCGTGGTACGCCTGCACGTCCATACCGGGAGGCGTGCGCTCGTCACGGACCGGGTTGTCGGTGGGCAGGCTCATGGAGTTGTTCAGGATGGTGCGCTGGTTGTTCTGCCAGATCCGGTTGAGCGTCGGGTCGGAGGAGTTGAAGTCGGCGGTGGACGCCACGTCCGCGTGCACGACCCGGCCCGAGATCGAGTCGAGGGTGGGCCTGCCCGGGAAGCCGGTGACCTCCACGTAGCGGAAGCCGTGATACGTGAACCGGGGTTCGTACGTCTCGGTGCGGCCGGTGCCGGCCAGCGTGTAGCGGTCGGTGGCGGCGGCGCTGCGGTTGGTCCTGGTGTCGAGCATGCCGTCGGCGCCGACCTCCTCCGCGGTGCGCATCCGTACGGTGGCGCCGGCCGCGCCCTTCACCCGCAGTTGCTCCCAGCCCGCGATGTTCTGCCCCAAGTCGTAGACGTAGACGCCGGGTTGGGGTTGCGTCAGCCGTACCGGGCGCAGCGTCCGCGTCACCCGCACCGGCGGGACGTCGTCGGCGACGAGGCTGCCGCCCGGCGCGGCCACCGTGGTCACCGGGTGCTCGCCCGCGGCCGAGGTGTCGAACCCGGGGCTGTCCCAGCCCGGTTGGGCCTGGCGTGCGTCGTAGGTCTCGCCGCCGTACATGTCGTCGGCGGTGATCGGGCCGTTCGACCAGGTCCAGCCGGAGCCGGTGGTGACCGCCTGGCGGGTGCCGTCGGCGTAGGTGACCTCCAGCAGCATCGTCGCCTGCTTCGGGCCGAGCCACCGGAAGCCGTACGGGCTGAACTGCGGCCCGTAGCCGTTGCCGAGCCAGATCCCGACCGCGTTGGCGCCGGAGCGCAGTTGCGAGGTCACGTCGTAGGTCCGGTACAGGGCCCGCTGGTCGTACGGGGTGTTGGCGGGGCTGAGGACGTCGTCGCCGATCTTGCGGCCGTTGACGTGGAGTTCGTACAGGCCCAGGCCGTCCACGTACGCGCGGGCCCGGGCGATCTTCTTGCCGCCGAGCGTGAACTCGTGTCGCAGCATCGGGGCGGCGGAGCTGGTGTCGAGCAGCTCGACGCCGGAGTTCGGCTCCAACTGCCCGTCGCTGACCCGTGCTTGCGGGAAGGAGGGGTCGGGGTCGGCGGCGAAGTCGTCGGAGAAGAGCGAGTTGCCGTCGAGGCCGTGGACGGCGAGCGCGCCGTAGAGCGAGTCCTCGGTCGAGTCGCCGACCCGGAAGCCGATCGTGCCCTTGGTGAAGGTGTGGTCGGTGAGGGTGTTCACCAGGGTGCCGTCGATCCAGGTGCTGATCGTCGGACCGTCGGCCTCGATCCTCAAGTGGTGTTTGTCGCCGACGTTCTGCTGCGTGATCACCTGGCTGACGTCGACGTCGGGCACGATGTGGCCGAAGGAACCGCCCACTTCGAGGTGCGGGCGCAGCATGACCTTGCCCGGGTCGACCTCGGAGTTGACCTGCCACATGTACAGGTCGTTCGCGTCCTGCGCGCGGAAGAGCACGCTCGCGGCGCCCTTGCGGATGGTGAAGTCCACGTCCAGATCGAAGTCCGACCAGCTGCCCTGCCCGGCGGTGTCCGGGCTGATCCACTGCGCGCCCTGCCAGTCGGCCGCGTCGAGCAGTCCCGTCTCCCACCACGTGGCCGGCGCCCAGCCGGACCCGGCGCCCCGGCCGTCCCACACCTGCACCGTCCAGGCGTAGCGCTGCGAGGAGCGCAGCGCCGGGCCGCCGTAGGGGACGCCCACGGACGTGCTCGACGCGACCTTGCCGCTGTCCCACACGTCGGCGCGCCCGGGCGCGAGCCGGTCCGGCGTGCTCGCCACCAGAATCCGGGACGCGGGCTGCCGCGCGCCGGTCACCGGCGAGCCCAACTGCCAGCTCAGGCTGGGGTGTACGTCGTCGATCCCCAACGGGTGTGTCGTGTAGTCGGCTTGGAGGTCCGTCACCTTCAGCCGGGGCGAGGCTGCCGCGTGGGCGCCGGTGGCCGGCAGGAACAGTGCCAGTACGGCGCAGAGCAGCGCCGCCACTGCGCCCCGGCCGCGGCGGCCCCGGGTCCAGGCCCGGGGTCTGGTCTGGCCGGTGGCCGAAGCCGCTTCCGGCTTCTGTGTTGACGGCGACACTGCGGCACCTCCGGGGGCGAGCGGCGAGGCCGAACGATGATTGAATCGATTCAAGCCTCGTGTACGTCGGCGACGTTACATCAGGCCCCTCGGCGCGTACAGGGGTGTCACCGAGGTGAGCGGCGCTGCCACCTGCGGCCCGACGGCGGCGGCCGCAGCTCATCGTGCCCTCACATGGCGGGGTTGAGCACGCACAGCATCGCCGATCTCAACTGTTTCTCGACCTGTGTCGGCGGCCTCGGCTAGATTCCTGACGTGGACCCGCTCACCATCGAAGACCCTGCGCGCATAGGCCCCTACCGCCTCATCGCCCGTCTCGGCGCCGGCGGCATGGGCCTGGTCTACCTCGGCCGTTCCGAGGTCGGCCGCACGGTCGCGGTCAAGGTCGTACAGGCCCAGTACGCCGCGCAGGCCGAGTTCCGCAAGCGCTTCGCCCGCGAGGTGGCGGCTGCCCGGCGGGTGGGCGGGAGTTGGACGGCGGACGTCCTCGACGCCGACACCGAGGCCGAAGTGCCCTGGGTGGCCACCCAGTACGTCCCCGGGCCGGACCTGACGACGGTCGTCGCCGAGGACTTCGGCCCACTGCCCGAGCACTCGGTTCGCATCCTCGCCAACCGCCTCGCCCTCGCGCTGCAAGCCGTGCACGAGGCGAGTCTGATCCACCGCGACCTCAAGCCGTCCAATGTCCTGGTGACCGTGGACGGGCCGCGGGTCATCGACTTCGGCATCGCACGCGCGATGGACAGCCTGACCGGCGACAGCCTGCACACCCGCACCGGCATGCTGATCGGCTCCCCCGGCTTCATGTCCCCGGAACAGGTCCGGGGCCTCGAACTCACCCCCGCCAGCGACGTCTTCTGCCTCGGCGCGCTCCTCGTGTACGCCGCCACCGGACGCCTCCTCTTCGGCGCCACCGACAGCGGCCTCAACGCCCACCTCTTCCGGATCGCCGAGGACGAACCCGACCTGACCGGCGTGCCGGAGTCCCTCGTCGACCTCGTACGCGCCTGCCTGGACAAGGATCCGGCCAATCGGCCCACCCCGGCGCAGATCTCCGCCCGCACCGACGCGGACGAGGCCGGCGTATGGCTGCCC
>NZ_JACEGK010000145.1:0-15211 GCF_056859195.1 Streptomyces sp. NH27 | reverse complement strand
GCACCCCGTCGAAGTGGGAGGGGCGCGGGAAGCGGAAGAAGGCGCTCTCGAAGCCGTAGTCGGGGTGCGGGGTGGGGCGGCGGCCGGTGACGATGTAGCTGCCCGAACGGCAGGTCACGGAGCCGCCGTAGGGGAACTCCAGGAAGTTGCCCCACTCGTAGGTGACGTTCATGTCGGTGAACCAGTAGTTGAGGAACTGGTCCTGTTGCGCGACATCGGTCGAGTGCAGCGACAGCCCCGCGTACAGGAACGCCTTGCGGTACGCGCCGCCCACCCGGCACGCCTCCCAGCGCATCTCGGAGTTGGTGTTGCTGCCGTCGAGCGCGATGCCGTACTCCCACTCCCCCATCCACTCGCACTCCGAGAAGCGGTAGTTGGCCGCGCCGCCGGTGGAGTAGGAGTAGAAGAACGAGGCGCCGGGGGTGCCGGAGGTGAAGCGCAGTCCCTCGAACGAGATGTTCTGCCAGGTGTCGTTGTTGCGGCACAGGTAACTGCCGCCGTCGGGGCCGTCGGTGGTGGCGGGGGCGAAGACGATGTCGCTGATCCGCAGCCCCGCCCCCACGAAGCGCAGCCCGTTGACCTGGTGGGACGGCGAGTCGGCGGCGAGCAGCGCGCCGGGCTTCGTCACCCGGTACTGGCCCGGTGGCACCATGATCACGGTACGGCCGGTGCCGCCGGCGGCCCGCTTCTCGGCGTACGCGTAGGCCGCCTGGAACGCGGCGCTGTCGTCGGTGGTGCCGTCGCCCTTGGCGCCGAAGTCGGCCACCACGTCGGCGTACCCGGGGTGGTCACGCGACACGGCGCCGGCCGCGGGCGCGTCCCAGGCGCCGCTCGCCCAGGCCGCCGCACCGGTCCCGGCCAGCGCCGCCGCCGCGCCCCCGTACAGCAGCCGTCGCCGGTTGACGGTGTCGCGGTGCTCGCCGGTCATCCGGGGCCCCTCCCGTGTGCGTGTAACCGACGATGCTAGGGCGGTGAGCCCGGGTTACGGGCGTTTTCCCGAGAGGTACGTCCGGCCCGCGCACCCTTCCTACGTGCCGCTCCCGCGCACCGCCGCGCGTCCTGCCCGCACACCATGGGTGCGAGGCCCTTACCTGGCACCCCTCGTGAATCCGTGCACAAGGGGTGCGCCTACGATGGCCACGTGCCGAAGCTGCCCGAAATCGCGCGAAACCCGCTCGCCTTCATCGCCGCACGGTGGACCCCCAGCTCAGTGGCGGTGCGCCGGGCGGCGCTCGCGGCGCTGGTGATGTCCGTGGTGATCGTGATCACCGGGGGCGCGGTCCGGCTGACCGCCTCGGGCCTGGGTTGCCCGACCTGGCCGACCTGTAGCGGCGACAGCCTGCTCGGCACCCGTGAGATGGGCATCCACCACACCATCGAGATCAGCAACCGCATGCTGACGTATGTGCTGTGCGCCACCGTCGGGTGGGCGATCATCGCGATCCGCGCGCAGCAGGAACCGCCGCGGCGCGGCCTGTACCGGCTGGCGTGGGCGCAGTTCTGGGTGGTCGCCTTCAACGCGGTGTGGGGCGGCCTGACGGTGCTCACCAAGCTCAACCCGTACGTCGTGTCCTTCCACTTCCTGCTGTCGGCGGCCCTGATCACCGTCGCCACCCTCACCTGGCAGCGCACCCGGGAAGGCGACGCCTCGCCCCGCCCGCTGGTCGGCAAGCCCGTACGGCAGCTCGGGCAGCTGCTCGCCGCCGCCTCCGCGATCCTCATCGTCGTCGGCACCCTCGTCAGCGGCGCCGGGCCGCACCCGGGCGACTCCAGCGGGTCGTTCAAGGTCCGGCGGATCGACGTGGACTGGAAGACCATCGCCCAGCTCCACGCGGACTTCGCCTGGGTCGTGGTCGGCCTCACCGTCGCCCTGTGGTTCGTGCTGCGCGCCGTCGACGCGCCGATCGGCCCGCAGCACCGCGTCCGCGAACTCTTCCTGGTCCTCATGGGCCAGGGCGTCATCGGCTACGTCCAGTACTTCACGCACCTGCCGGCGGCCCTGGTGGACCTGCACATGTTCGGCGCCTGCCTGGTCTGGATCGCGGTGCTCCGCGTGCTCCTGTCCTTCCGCGAACGCCCCTTCACCGAGCCGGGCGCCATGGTCCCCCATGCCGCGGTCCCCGCCTCCTCCCGCGTGGCCGCGGTCCGCACGGACGCCTAAGCTGCGCCGCCCTCCGTGAGGGCGAACAGGCGGCGGGCGTTGGCGGAGGCGACGAGGCAGGTCACGCGGCGGCCGTCCGCGGCGGACCAGTCACCCGAGGCGACGCGCAGCCCCACGGCCCGCCGAAGCTCCGCCAGGAACTCCTGCGCCGCGGTCGCCGCGAGCTCGGGAAGCCCGCTCACGCCGCTCGCGTAGAGCACCTTGCCGAACGGCGTCCGCCCGAGCACCCCGGAGGGGTTCCGCCCCACGCCCACATAGACATGCGGGAGTTCGGCCGCGAGGTCGGCGGCAGCTGCTTCATGGGGCGCGGCGGGCAGCAGGACGACCTCGGTACCGAGTCCCGCGGTGGCCCGCAGAAAACTCTCGGCGGCGCGCGGCCCACCCCCACCCGCTTCGTACCGCAACAGCAGCGGCAGCCCGGTGGCGACGGCTTGCCAGCGGACGTGCCGCAGCAGTACGGGATCGTCCGGCCGCGCCCCCACCGCACGAGCGGCGAGCCAGGCCGCGGCGGCCTGCCGTCCCTCCACCGGCCCGGGCGGCCCCGCGTCCCGGCCGTCCCCCTCCCACCCGGCGCAGCCCTCCGCGCAGGAGAACCCGGCCCCGCCGAGCGCGGCGCCGTGCACGGCCTCGGCGAGGTTCGCGAGGAAGCACCCGACGGTGCCGGAGGTGTCGGCGACCTGCTGGGCGAGCGGTTCGAGCCGGACCGTCTCCAGCACGGGCACGCCCGTGGTCGCCGCGAGGTCCTTCGGCGGGCTGAGGTCTCCGGGCTCGCCGGTGTCCAGGACGTACGCCGTCACGCCGGCGCCGCGCAACAGCAGCCGGGTGGATTCGTAGGCCCCCAACTCGCGGCGCCTGGCGAGGTAGCGGGCCGGTGGGCAGTGGGGTTCGAGACCGAGCAGCGGCGGGCACCAGCGGCGCAGCGCGAACCCGGTGGGGCTGTCGAAGAGGGTGGTGCCGGGGGCGGCGTTGCCCGGCAGCCGCGCCTCGAAGGCACCGAGGCCCAGGTCTCCCGGGTACACCCCTCGGCAGTGCGCGTCCACCAGGTGTGCCTGTGCCGTGCCGGCCATCGGCCGCACCCCGTCCCGTCCGTCGGTCACGGACCTGCCCAGGTCCTCGGTCCCTGCGCGGACGGCCGCCGGGGGCAGCCCGCACAGGGCCTAACGCGGAAGGGCGCCGTCAGGTGTTGGCGCGGCCACCGATCTGGATGCCGGCCATCCGGGACCACTCGTACGGCCCTGTCCGCACCTTCGCGGCCAGTTCCCCGTCGAACGCCTCGTGCGCGGTCACCCCCGACGCGCGCACGGCCTGCTGCGCCAGTTCGTACGTCGGCGCGACCAGGTCGCCCCAGGCGCCGTCCTCCGCCACCAGCACGATGCGGGCGCCGCGCTCCCCGATGTACGCGATCTGCGCGTCCGTGCCTCCGTGTGCCCGCCCGAACGCGTTGATCTCCCTGGTCAGCCGCCGCACGCGCCGCTCGGTCCGGGAGTCGTTGTCCACCTTGCTCTCAGCCATGCCCTCACCCTACTTACCGGTAACCCTCCGTGGAAGGTGTCCTTGGCCGCGTCCACCGTGGTGGCGCCCTTGACCAGGTGCTTGACCGCCGTCTTCAGGTCGAGGTCCCGGGCCCCGTACGGGAAGCGGACCTCGTACGCGGACCGGCCCCCGCAAAGGGCGCGTTCAGGCGTCGGCCCCCGCCGGAAGATCCGTCCGCGGGGGCCGATCGGCCAAGGTCCGAGAGGGCGCTAGTGCAGGAAGGGGTCGATCGCCACGGCCACGAACAGGAGCGTGGCGTAGGTGATGGACCAGTGGAACAGCCGCATCTCCTTGAGCTTCGCCCCCATCACGCCGGCCTTGGCGCGGGCGTGCAGCCCGTGCGCCTCCTTCAGCCAGAACGCGCCGAGGACACCCGCGACGACCGGGTAGAACCAGGAGGTGTCCCCGAGCGGCCACCACAAGGTGAGCGACGTGAGCACCATGACCCAGCTGTAGAGCACGATCTGCCGGGCGACGACCTGGTTGCCGGCGACGACCGGCAGCATGGGCACGCCGACCCGGGCGTAGTCGTCCTTGACCTTCATGGACAGCGGCCAGTAGTGCGGCGGGGTCCAGAAGAAGAGGACGAGGAAGAGCACGAAAGGCGCCCAGCCGAGTTCGTTGCGCACGGCCGACCATCCGATGAACACCTGGAGGCAACCCGCGACACCGCCCCACACGATGTTCTGCGCGGTGCGCCGCTTCAGCCACAGCGTGTAGACGAACACGTAGTAGAGGATCGCGGTGAGCGACAGCGCGGCGGACAACGGGTTGACCAGCACCGCGAACCACACGGTGGACACCGCCGACAGGGCGATGCCGAAGACCAGGGCCTCGCGCGGCGAGACCATCCCGGTGACCAGCGGGCGCTGCTCGGTACGGTGCATCAGCGCGTCGATGTCGCGGTCGATGTACATGTTCAGCGCGTTGGCGCCGCCCGCCGACAGGTAGCCGCCGACCACGGTCGCCACCACCAGCCAGAGGCTGGGCACCCCGCCGGCCGCGAGGAACATCACCGGAACGGTCGTGATGAGCAGCAGTTCGATGATGCGCGGCTTGGTCAGCTCCACGAACGCCATGACACGGGCACGCGGCGGCCGGTGCCCGGAGTTCGTCTGTCCCGAGCCCGTCCCGATGACCCCGGCGGGTCGGGATTCGACGGCTGTCACGAACACCCCACGAGAGATGAGTCCAGCAGGTGCCGGCTGCCTGCCGGCCGCGATGCGGCGGCGGACCACGGTCCCTGCGCGTACCACGCCACTCTAGACGTAGGGAATACCCGGCTTTCCGCCGGGGGTCATCGCGGGCGGGGCGTGTCATCCGCGACCTGTGCACGGGGTTATCCACAGCAAGCAGCAGCGTGGGCAGAGGCGCGCACGGCTGCGGCGGTAGGCTCGGCAACGTCGGGTAGGCACCAGTCACCGGCGCTTTTCAACATATGTGGAGAGGAGCCCTGACCCAGGGTGAGCAAGCAGCCGACGACCACAGAGCTCGAGTGGACCGATCTGGACAAGCGGGCCGTTGACACCGCCCGAGTCCTCGCCATGGATTCCGTGCAGAAGGTGGGCAACGGCCATCCTGGCACGGCGATGAGCCTGGCCCCCGCGGCCTACCTGCTGTTCCAGAAGATCATGCGGCACGACCCGGCGAACGCCGACTGGACCGGCCGCGACCGCTTCGTGCTGTCCGCCGGGCACTCCAGCATGACTCTCTACACGCAGCTCTACCTCGCCGGTTACGGCCTGGAGCTGGCCGACCTCGAGGCGCTGCGCACCTGGGGCTCCAAGACCCCCGGCCACCCGGAATACGGCCACACCACGGGCGTGGAGACCACCACCGGCCCGCTCGGCCAGGGCGTGGCCAATGCGGTGGGCATGGCCATGGCCTCGCGTTACGAACGAGGGCTCTTCGACCCGGATGCAGCGCAGGGCGCCTCCCCCTTCGACCACACCATCTGGGCGATCGCCGGTGACGGCTGCCTCCAGGAGGGCCTCTCCGCCGAGGCGTCCTCGATGGCCGGCCACCAGAAGCTCGGCAACCTGGTGTTGCTGTGGGACGACAACCACATCTCCATCGAGGGCGACACCGAGACGGCCGTCTCCGAGGACACCGTCAAGCGCTACGAGGCGTACGGCTGGCACGTCCAGCGCGTCCAGCCGAAGGAGAACGGCGACCTCGACGTGCACGCGCTGCACGCCGCGCTGCTGGCCGCCAAGGCCGAGACGGAGCGGCCGTCGTTCGTCGCGGTCCGCTCGATCATCGGCTGGCCCGCGCCCACCAAGCAGAACACCGGCGCCGCGCACGGCTCGGCCCTCGGTGAGGACGAGGTGCGGGCCACCAAGGTGGTGCTGGGCTTCGACCCGGACAAGCACTTCGACGTGGCCGACGACGTGATCACGCACACCCGCGCGGTCGGCGACCGCGGCCGCAACACCCGGGCGGAGTGGGAGAAGTCCTTCGCCGCCTGGCGCACCGCGAACCCGCAGCGCGCCGAGCTGTTCGACCGGATCGACGCGGCCGAACTGCCGGAGGGCTGGCAGCAACACCTGCCGGAGTTCGAGGTCGGCGCCTCGCTGGCCACCCGCGCGGCCTCCGGCAAGGTGCTGGAGGCGCTGGGCTCGGTGATCCCCGAACTGTGGGGCGGCTCCGCCGACCTCGCCGGGTCGACCAACACCACCATCGACAAGAACTCGTCGTTCCTCCCGGTCGGCAACCCGCTGCCCGGCGCGGACCCGTACGGCCGGACCGTGCACTTCGGCATCCGCGAGCACTCCATGGCCGCGGAGATGAACGGCATCACGCTGCACGGCAACACCCGTGTCTACGGCGGCACGTTCCTCGTCTTCTCCGACTACATGCGCAACGCCGTCCGGCTGTCCGCGCTGATGCACCTGCCGGTGACGTACGTGTGGACGCACGACTCGATCGGCGTCGGCGAGGACGGCCCGACCCACCAGCCGGTGGAGCACCTGGCCTCGCTGCGCGCCATCCCGGGGCTGAACGTGGTGCGCCCCGCGGATGCCAACGAGACGGCGATCGTCTGGCGCGAGATCCAGAAGCGCTGGACGAAGGAGATCGGCAAGGGCGCCCCGCACGGCCTGGCGCTGACCCGGCAGGGTGTGCCGACCTACCCGGTCCACGAGGACACCGCCCGCGGTGGCTACGTCCTGTTCGAGGCCGAGGGCGGCCCCGCGCAGGTGATCCTGATCGGCACCGGCTCCGAGGTCCAGCTCGCGGTGGGCGCGCGCGAGGAACTCCAGGCCGCGGGCATCCCGACCCGGGTGGTCTCGATGCCGTGCGTGGAGTGGTTCGAGGAGCAGGACGAGGCGTACCGCGAGAGCGTGCTGCCGCGCTCGGTGAAGGCGCGGGTCGCCGTCGAGGCCGGGATCGGTCTCACCTGGTACCGCTACGTGGGAGACGCCGGCCGGATCGTCAGCATCGAGCACTACGGTGCCTCGGCCGACGGCAAGCTGCTCTTCCGCGAGTTCGGGTTCACCGCGGAGGCGGTGGCCGCCGCGGCCCGGGAATCTCTCGCCTCCGCAGACCGCTGACGCTTATACACGACATTTCAGGAGATGCAATTCCCATGACAGACGCACTCAAGCGCCTCTCCGACGAAGGCGTCGCGATCTGGTTGGACGACCTGTCGCGCAAGCGCATCACGTCCGGCAACCTGGCCGAACTCATCGACCAGCAGCACGTGGTGGGTGTCACCACCAACCCGTCGATCTTCCAGAAGGCCATCTCCCAGGGCGATGGATACGACAGTCAGCTGAAGGACCTCGCGGCGCGCAAGCTGACCGTCGAGGAGGCCCTGCGGATGATCACCACCGCGGACGTCCGCGACGCGGCCGACATCCTGCGTCCGGTCTACGACGCCAGCGGCCACCAGGACGGCCGGGTCTCCATCGAGGTGGACCCGCGGCTGGCGCACAACACGGTGGCGACGATCGCCGAGGCCAAGCAGCTCGCCTGGCTGGTCGACCGCCCGAACACCCTGATCAAGATCCCCGCGACCAAGGCCGGGCTGCCGGCGATCACCGAGGTGATCGGCAAGGGCATCAGCGTCAACGTCACGCTGATCTTCTCGCTGGAGCGGTACCGCGCGGTGATGGACGCCTACCTGTCCGGTCTGGAGAAGGCCAAGGCGGCCGGCCTGGACCTCGCCGAGATCCACTCGGTCGCGTCGTTCTTCGTCTCCCGTGTGGACACCGAGATCGACAAGCGGCTGGAGAAGATCGGCTCCGACCAGGCCAAGGCGCTCAAGGGCAAGGCCGCCGTGGCCAACGCGCGGCTGGCCTACCAGGCGTACGAAGAGGTCTTCGGCTCCGACCGCTGGACCGCCCTGGAGCGGGCCGGCGCCAACAAGCAGCGCCCGCTGTGGGCCTCCACCGGTGTGAAGGACCCCGCCTACTCCGACACGCTGTACGTCACGGAGCTGGTCGCGCCGAACACGGTGAACACCATGCCCGAGGCCACGCTGGAGGCGACCGCGGACCACGGCGAGGTCACCGGCGACACCGTCCGAGCCGGTTACGCACAGGCGCAGGCCGACATCGACGCGCTCGCCGCGGTGGGCGTGTCGTACGACGACGTGGTGCAGGTGCTGGAGGACGAGGGCGTCGAGAAGTTCGCGACCGCCTGGAACGAACTCCTGGACTCCACCAAGACCGAACTCGAGCGGCTCGCCCCCTCGGAGGCGTGAGGTGGTATCCGACGAAATGCAGACGGTCGGCAATCCGCTGCGCGACCCGCTCGACCGGCGGCTGCCCCGCATCGCCGGGCCGTCCGGCCTGGTGATCTTCGGGGTCACCGGCGACCTGTCCCGCAAGAAGCTGATGCCGGCCGTCTACGACCTGGCCAACCGCGGCCTGCTGCCGCCGGGCTTCGCGCTGGTCGGCTTCGCCCGCCGCCAGTGGGAGAACGAGGACTTCGCCCAGGAGGTGCACGACGCGGTCAAGGAGCACGCCCGCACCCCCTTCCGCGAGGAGGTCTGGCAGCAGCTCGCCGAGGGCTGCCGCTTCGTCCAGGGCAACTTCGACGACGACAAGGCGTTCGAGCAGCTCAAGTCGACCATCGAGGACCTGGACAAGGCCCGCGGCACCGGCGGCAACTTCGCCTTCTACCTGTCCGTGCCGCCGAAGTTCTTCCCGAACGTGGTGCAGCAGCTGAAGAAGCACGGCCTGTCGCAGGGCACCGGCGACTCGTGGCGGCGCGCGGTGATCGAGAAGCCGTTCGGCCACGACCTGGCCAGCGCCCAAGAGCTCAACCAGATCGTGCACGACGTCTTCCCGCCCAACGAGGTCTTCCGGATCGACCACTACCTGGGCAAGGAGACCGTCCAGAACATCCTGGCGCTGCGCTTCGCCAACACCATGTACGAGCCGATCTGGAACCGGTCCTACGTCGACCACGTCCAGATCACCATGGCCGAGGACATCGGGATCGGCGGCCGCGCCGGGTACTACGACGGCATCGGCGCCGCGCGTGACGTCATCCAGAACCACCTGCTCCAGCTGCTGGCGCTGACCGCGATGGAGGAGCCCGGCTCCTTCCACCCCAAGGCGCTCACCGCGGAGAAGCTCAAGGTGCTCGGCGCGGTCATGCTCCCCGACGACCTGGGCAAGTACACCGTGCGTGGCCAGTACGCGCACGCCTGGCAGGGCGGCGAGGAGGTGCTCGGGTACCTGGAGGAGGACGGCATCGACCCCAAGTCCAAGACCGACACCTATGCCGCGGTGAAGCTGGAGATCAACAACCGGCGGTGGGCGGGCGTGCCGTTCTACCTGCGCACCGGCAAGCGGCTCGGCCGCCGCGTCACCGAGATCGCGGTGGTCTTCAAGCGGGCCCCCTACCTGCCGTTCGAGTCCGGTGCCACCGAGGAACTGGGCGAGAACGCGCTGGTCATCCGGGTACAGCCGGACGAGGGCGTGACCGTGCGGTTCGGCTCCAAGGTGCCGGGCACCTCCACCGAGGTGCGGGACGTCACGATGGACTTCGCCTACGGCGAGTCGTTCACCGAGTCCAGCCCGGAGGCGTACGAACGGCTCATCCTGGACGTACTGCTCGGTGACGCGAACCTCTTCCCGCGGCACCAGGAAGTCGAGCTGTCCTGGACCATCCTCGACCCCGTCGAGCAGTACTGGGACAAGCACGGCAAGCCGGCGCAGTACGCGTCCGGCACCTGGGGCCCGACCGAGGCGGACGAGATGCTCGCACAAGACGGCAGGAGCTGGCGCAGGCCATGAAGATCGATCTGACGGACACCACGTCCTCGAAGATCAACACCGGGCTGATCCAGGCCCGGCGGGCGATCGGCACCCCCGCGGTCGGCATGGTGCTGACCCTGGTCATCGTCACCGACGAGGGCAGCGCCTACGACGCGTTGAAGGCCGCGCACGAGGCGTCCAAGGAGCACCCGTCCCGGATACTGGTCGTCATCAAGCGGCCCGGCCGTTCGCCGCGCGACCGGGCGCTGGCCCGGCTGGACGCCGAGGTCGTGGTGGGCGACGAAGCGGGCACCGGCGAGACCGTGGTGCTGCGCATGCACGGCGAACTGGCCAACCACGCCGAGTCGGTGGTGCTGCCGCTGCTGCTGCCGGATGCCCCCGCGGTGTGCTGGTGGCCGGACAAGGCCCCGGAGAACGCCGCGGAGGACCCGCTGGGCCGGCTCGCGGCGCGCCGGATCACCGACTCGGCGGCCGCCGAGGACCCGGTGGGCTCGCTCGGGCTGCGCTCGAAGACGTACGCGCCCGGTGACACCGACCTGGCCTGGACCCGGATCACCCCGTGGCGCTCGATGCTGGCCGCCGCTCTCGACCAGAAGCACGGCAAGATCAAGAGTGCCGCGGTGGAGGGCGAGGCGTACAACCCGAGCGCCGAGCTGCTGGTGCTGTGGCTGGCCGACCGGCTCGGTGTGCCGGTGGAGCGGAAGGTCACCAACGGTCCGGGGCTGACCGCGGTGCGGCTGATCACCTCCGACGGTGACATCTGCCTGGACCGGCCCGAGGGCGGGCTGGCCGAGCTGTCGGTACCGGGGCAGCCCGACCGCCATGTGGCGCTCAAGCGGCGGGAGACCGCGGAGCTGATCGCCGAGGAGCTGCGCAGGCTCGACCCCGACGACATATACCGCGCCACCGTGAAGTCCGGCGAGCGGCAGCTGCTGAGCGCGAACGGTTCTGTCGGTGCCGCCGCTGCCAACGGGTCCGGGACGACGGCCGCGGGCGCGGCGAAGGCGACGCCGGCCAAGAAGGCGGCTTCCGCGTCGGGTTCGGGCACGGGCACGGGCACGGGCACGGGCTCCGGTAAGGCGGCGGCGGAGAAGTGAGTACGCCGCAGGTGGTCGTCCACCGGGACAAGGAGCTGATGGCGCGGGCCGCTGCGGCCAGGCTGATCACGAAGATCGTGGACGCCCAGGCCGCCCGCGGCTCCGCCTCGGTGGTACTCACCGGTGGGCGGAACGGAAACGGGCTGCTGGCCGCGCTCGCCGAGTCCCCGGCGCGCGACGCCGTGGACTGGGCGCGGCTGGACCTGTGGTGGGGCGACGAGCGGTTCCTCCCCGAGGGGGACCCGGAGCGCAACTACACCCAGGCCCGGGAGGCGCTGCTGGACTCGGTGCCGGTCGACCCGGCCCGGGTGCACGTGATGGCACCGTCCGACGGCGCCTACGAGTCCGACGTGGAGGCCGCCGCGGCGGGCTACGCGGCGGAGCTGGCCGCCGCGGCCGGGCCGGAGGATCACACCCGGGTGCCGTCGTTCGACGTCCTCATGCTGGGCGTCGGCCCGGACACCCATGTGGCCTCGCTCTTCCCGGAGCACCCCGGCACCCGCGAGACCGTCCGCACCGTCATCGGTGTGCACGGCTCGCCCAAGCCGCCGCCGACCCGGATCTCGCTGACCTTCCCGGCGATCCGCTCGGCCCGGGAGGTGTGGCTGCTCGCCGCGGGCGAAGACAAGGCGGGCGCGGTCGCGCTCGCGCTGTCCTCGCCGGGCGAGGTCCAGGCACCCGCCTCGGGCGCCTACGGCCGGGCCCGCACGTTGTGGCTGCTGGACCGCGCGGCGGCCGCGAAGATCCCCGCCGAGCTGTATCCGGCGGCCTCGTCGTAGCACCGCCGGCAGGTCGACGCAGGGGGCCCGGAATCATGGATTCCGGACCCCCTGCGCGGTGTTGCGGCCGACCGGGCGACCGCCGAGCCGGCGGAGCGCGCAAGCCGGCGACCGCGGGCAGCAACCGCGGGCTCAGCGGCCGCGCAGCTCGCGGTACTTCGCCACGAGCGCCTTCGTGGACGGGTCCAGGCCCGGCACGTCGGCGCCCTCGGTGAGCGCGGGTTCGACGCGCTTGGCCAGGACCTTGCCGAGTTCGACGCCCCACTGGTCGAAGGAGTCGATGTTCCACACCGCGCCCTGGACGAACACCTTGTGCTCGTACAGCGCGATCAGCTGGCCGAGCACGGACGGGGTCAGCTCGGTGGCGAGGATGGTGCTGGTGGGGTGGTTGCCGCGGAACGTCTTGTGCGGCACCAGTTCCTCGGGCACGCCCTCGGCGCGGACCTCGTCCGGGGTCTTGCCGAACGCCAGCGCCTGCGTCTGCGCGAAGAAGTTCGCCATCAGCAGGTCGTGCTGCCCGGCGAGCGGGCCGAGTTCGGGCAGCGGCCGGGCGAAGCCGATGAAGTCGGCGGGCACGAGCTTGGTGCCCTGGTGCAGCAACTGGTAGTACGCGTGCTGGCCGTTGGTGCCCGGGGTGCCCCAGACCACCGGGCCGGTCTGCCAGTCCACCGGGTTGCCGTCGCGGTCCACGGACTTGCCGTTGGACTCCATGTCGAGCTGCTGGAGGTAGGCGGTGAACCTGCTCAGGTAGTGGCTGTAGGGCAGCACCGCGTGCGACTGCGCGTCGTGGAAGTTGCCGTACCAGACGCCGAGCAGGCCGAGCAGCAGCGGGACGTTCCGCTCGGGCGGCGCGGTCCTGAAGTGCTCGTCGACCAGGTGGAAGCCGGCCAGCATGCTCCGGAACGCCTCGGCGCCGATCGCGATCATCAGGGACAGCCCGATCGCGGAGTCGTACGAGTAGCGGCCGCCGACCCAGTCCCAGAACTCGAACATGTTCTGCGTGTCGATGCCGAACTCGGCGACCTTCTCCGCGTTCGTGGACAGCGCCACGAAGTGCTTGGCCACCGCCTCGTCGCCGGCACCGAGTTCACCGAGCAGCCACTGCCGGGCGGATGTCGCGTTGGTGATGGTCTCGATGGTGGTGAAGGTCTTGGAGGCGACGATGAACAGCGTCTCGGCGGCGTCCAGATCGCGCACCGCCTCGTGCAGGTCCGCGCCGTCCACGTTGGAGACGAAACGGACCGTCAGGTCGCGGTCGGCGTAGGAGCGCAGCGCCTCGTAGGCCATGGCCGGGCCGAGGTCGGAGCCGCCGATGCCGATGTTGACGATGTTCTTGATCGGCTTGCCGGTGTGGCCGGTCCACTCGCCCGAGCGGACCCGGTCGGCGAAGACCGTCATCTTGTAGAGCACGGCGTGCACGGCCGGTACGACGTTCTGCCCGTCCACGGCGATCGTCGCGGACTGCGGGGCGCGCAGGGCCGTGTGCAGCACCGCGCGGTTCTCGGTGACGTTGATCCGCTCGCCGGCGAACATGGCGTCCCGCAGCTCGAACACCCCGGTGGCCGCGGCGAGTTCACGCAGCAGTCGGAGCGTCTCGTCGGTGATGAGCTGCTTGGAGTAGTCCAGGTGGAGGTCGCCGACCTGGAGGGTGTAGCGGCTGCCCCGGTCGGGGTCGCGGTCGAAAAGACCCCGCAGATGGGTGCCGGACAGCTCCTCGCTGTGCTTGGCGAGCGCGTGCCACTCGGGGCGCTGGTCGAGCCGGGGGGTGCCCTGCGCGTTCGTTTCGGACATCAGTCCACTTCTCCTCGTCCTCGCTGCGACACCCAAACTAATTGATGGCACGCCAGAACGAGATCCGGCACCCGGGCGCGCCGCGCACCAGCACCTTCGCCGCGACCGGACCGCGCCCGGACCACCGTCGGATCGCCGTCGCGCGGCGGCCGGAATACTGCCGGACCGCCGCCGAACGGGGGCTGGACTGGGGCCGAACTGCGGCCGGACCGGGGCCGGATCACCGGTGAAAGGCCGTCAGGCCGCCGCCGGATCGCGGAGAAGCGACTGATGGGGCCGCCGCCGGATCGCCGGCCGGGTGGTCAGAAACCGCCGCGGTGGATACGGCCCGCGTAGCGCTCCTCCAGCACCGCGTTCCGCTCGTGGCCGCCGGGGAGGTTCGCGGAGACGTAGACCGGGGCGTCGTGGCCCTCGGCGCCCAGCAGGCCGACAGCCTCGGCGACGGCCATCTGCACCAGCAGCGCCGAGGTGATCGTGGACACCCCGCACAGGGCGCCGCCGCCCGGCAGCGGCAGCAGCGCGTCACCGGTGGGGGCGCAGTTGTCGAGCACGGCGTCCGCGATGTCGGCCAGCCGCTTGCCGCTGGAGTGCAGGGCGGGCACCGCGCGGGTGTGGGTGAGCGAGGTGAGCGCGATCAGCGGGTGGCCGGCCTCCTTGATGTGCAGCGCCATGTCCACGATCGAGTTGTTGACGCCGGAGTTGGAGACGATCACGAACACGTCCTGCGGGCGCGGCGTGGCCAGTTCGTACAGCCGCCGGGCCAGGCCCGGGGAGCGCTCCAGCAGCGGGTCGGCGAGCACGGCACGGTCCTCGCCGCCGCGCAGCACCAGGTCGGCCAGGCCGATCCGGTTGGTGGGGATCAGGCCGCCGGCCCGGCCGACCAACTCCATGACGGTGGCCTGCGAGTGGCCGGTGCCGAAGCCGTGGATCACGCCGTCGGCGGCCACGCAGTCCGCGAGGAGCCGGCCGGCGGCCGTCACGGACTCCTTGTTCGCGCCGATCGCCCGCTCCACCGCCGCGCGGCTCTCGTCGGCGAACGTCGCGGCGCTGATCTGTCCCTCGGCCATGCCCGGGTCCCCTTTGCGGAAGTCCTGCTGCTGAAGCTCTGCGGATGAACGGATGTACGGATGTGGAGGTGCTGCTGGTTCTGGTGGCGCCGGCCGTTCTGGTGGCGCCGGCGCGCGGATGCGATTTCGGTTGATTGAACCAACCGTTCAATGCATCGATGAAACATTGAGCCACCACTGCCCGTCAAGGGACCCGGGTGCCGGACAGGGCACCGCTCACGGCGGACCGCCCGAATCGCCCGAACCGTCCCGATCGAGCAGGCCGCAGGCGAGCGCGGCCGCCCCGGCGGAGCCGTCCGCGACCGGGAAGACCCGCAGCCCCCGGTCCGCCAGCCGCTCGGTCACCCGGGCCAGCAGCGGACCGTCGGGCCCGAGCAGCCCGCCGGTCGCCACCAGCGGCTCGCCCGGCCGCGGCCCCAGCGAACACACCGTCGCCGCGAGCAGCCCGGCCGCCGCGTCCAGCAGGCCCCGCGCCACCGCGTCGCCCGCCCCCGCCTCCTCGACCACGATCGGGCTGAGCGCGCCCAGCCGGGCCGGCGCCTGCTCGTACGCC
>NZ_JACEGK010000144.1:0-15271 GCF_056859195.1 Streptomyces sp. NH27 | reverse complement strand
CCGACCGCCACGTTGATCCCCGCCCGGTAGCTGGGACCCACGTAGGCGCGGATGCCCAGGGCGCGGGCCGCCTCGGCGATACCGACCGCGTCCTGGTAGGACTCGGCCCAGGAACTGTGAACCTCCGAAGCGATCGGCATACAAGTCGTGATGCCGTGCAGCAGGAGTTGGGCGAGGCCGTACCGCCGGATGAAGTTCCGTTCCTCCTGGTCGAAGACATCGTGACGGCGGTGGGTGAAGTAGTCCGCCGACCACTGAAGTCCCGCGGCGGCTTCTGGTGCGGACCAGGAGTCGAGCAGCGCGTGGTCGATGTCCGACACCGCGTCGAGGTCGATAAGGCCCGGTGTCACCAGGGCCTCGCCCAGATCGATCGTCTCCCCCGCCGCGCCCTCCCGGCGCGGCCCTACATACACGATGCGCGCACCGTCGTAGACGACGGAGGCATCCTCGATCAGCACATGATCGCCCTCGCGAAAGCCGAGCACAAAACGCGCGTGCACCGTAGTCGCCATCTCAAGTCCTCTCCGGAACCCGACGGGGTCCCCGGTCATTTACGGGCGTTGGCGGGAGACCCGCGAACTGTCAGACGGGATAGGCGTCCTCGACACCCGCCCTCCGGTGCGGTACGGAGCCCCAGCCCGGACGGGACTTGGCCAACGGCCTGGCAAAGGTCGACACCTTGCTCGTCCGCAGACCGAGCCGGGCCAGCCCTTCGGCAAAGAGCAGCCCGGCGGCGACGGGGTCGATCACCGGAATGCCCAGCTCCTCCTCGAAGGAGGCCGCGCGGCCGGCAAAGCCCGCGCAGCCGAGCACCAGTGCCTCGGCACCGGAGTCGATCAGCTGACGGCCGCACGCCAGGACGGCCTCGCGGCTACGGGCGATGTCGGCGTGGGCCGACAGGACCGGGACGCCCGCGGCGAGCACGCCGACGCAGTGGTCCGCCACGCCGGCCGTCCGCAGGCTGTCCTGGATCTGCACGATGGAACGGGCCAAAGTGGTCACCACGCCGTAGCGGGGCGCCAGCATCAGCGCCACGTGCGCGGCCGCGTCGGTGATGTCCACGACCGGTACGTCCAGCAGTTCACGGGCGGCCTCCCGCCCGTGCTCGCCGAAGCCGGCCAGCACGACCGCGTCCATGCCGCCACGCCAGGTGGCAAGCCGGTCGAGCATGGCCGTCGCGGCGATGAAACTGTCCAGATAGCCCTCCGCGGAGGCCACTCCCCACTCCGGTGAGATGGCGGTGACGACCGTCCCCGGACCCGCGGCGGCCCGAGCCGACTCCCCGATGACCTCGGTCATCGACTCGGTCACATTGCAGTTGAGGACCAGGACCCGAATCGGATCAGGGCGCGGGTTCGACGCCGGACTCGACGCGGGGCCCGCGCCGGCAGGGGTGTGCTGTCTGGTCACGTCGAACCTCGCTGGGGACGGTGTCGTTTCTGGCCGGCGGGTACGGTCACGTCAGCGGTTCTCGCCGGCCGTCGCGCCGGGTGCCTGGAGGGTCGCGAGCGTCTTGCGCAGATGCTCGGCACTGCGCAGGACGAAGTCCTCGCCGTCGAACGGTGTCGCGCGGAAGTCCTCCACCGACGGCACCGTGCCGTCGGCCGAACGCCGGGCGTAGTCGTCCGCGAGGCGGACGAGCTCGGTCACCTCGTCCTCCACGAGATCGGGGTGCAGTGCACGCCAGCTCTCGTCCGCGATCCCGATCGGGATCGCCAGGGTCGGTCCCGCGGGCTCGATGGAGGCGTCCAGGTCGGGTGTGTGCTCCAGCAGCGCGCCGAGCAGGCCGGCCCAGTCGATGACCCCCAGGCCGCAGGGCGAGAAGGTCCGGGCGAGACCGACATCGATGCGCTGGAGGATCGAGTCGCGCAGGTGCGTGGCCCGGACGTACGGGGCGACCCGGCGCGCGGCGGCCACCGGTTCCTCGCCGCGCACCATGACGTTCGCGGTGTCGAAGGTGATCCCCATGACGTCAGGACCGATCGACTCGACCAGCCGGACCACCTCGGTCGTGGTGATCTCCTCGTGGGTCTCCATGTTGAGGTGGCAGTCCAGGTCGCGGGCGGCCGGCGCGAGCAGATGCAGGAACTTCTCGATCGCGACGAGTTGGTCCGCCCAGGGAGCGTCGGTACGGAACCGGTCGATGGCGTAGTAACCGGGCAGGTCGGCCTTGTAGTTGCAGCAGGCGACCCACAACTCGCCGCAGTCGGCGCCCTCGCGGCACGCCTGGAGCATGCGCAGCATGCCGCGGGTGTAGTCGCCCTCGCCCAGCCTGCGGATCTCCGGGGCCTCGGCCGCAGCGTACGGGTTGACCTTGCCGAGCCCCATCTGGAGGTAGAGGCCCAGCGTGTCCGCCTCGCGGCGGACCTCCCGGAGCAGGCCGAGGTCGAGTGTCGGCGAGATGTCGAGCACGGTACGGAAGTACACGCCCTCCATGCCCAGGTCACGGGCGTGTCCAAGGATCTCCAGGGGGATGCGGTCCGCAGCGCCGGGGATCTTCCGGCCGTCGACACCGATCTTCATAGCGGGGTTCTCCTTATGATTTCCGGCTCGGCCGCTGGGCCGAGTCACGTGCGGCCGCGGGATGCCGGCCGCAGGTACTGGGTGCTGGTACTGGGTGCTGGGTCCTCACTGCGAGGCGCAATACGTACGGCGTATGGCGTAAGGCGTAAGGCGTAAGGCGCTGGGCGTACGGCGCGATGCAAAAGGCGCTGGGCGCTGAGTGCGGGCCGGTTACCTGCCCCACTGCGCGATGGGCAGGTTGCCGGCGTACGCGAAGTGCTTGACGTCCCGGCCGAGCACGGCGGTGAACCGGGCGCGGTAGAGGATGATCGTCGGTGAGTTGTCCACCCAGAGTTTGCTGATCCGGTCGATGAGCTGCTGCTGCCGAGTCGGGTCGGTGACGCTGTTGAGTTGGGCGAGCAGCGGCTTGCTGCCGGGCAGGCAGATGTGCTGGTTGTTGAAGCTGCTGCCGCAGGTCGTCTTCTTGCGCAGTTCGTAGCTGCCGAGCGGTGTGCTGGACTCGAAGAGCAGCGCCGACTGGTACATGCCGTTGTTGAACAGGGTGCTGAAGTCGGCCGGCGGCTTCGCCACGAGGTTCACCTTGACGCCGATGGCGCGCCAGACGGACTGGAGCAGCGCCGCGAGGTCGGACACGCCGGGCGACTGAGGGTTGATCATCAGGTCGAGGTGGGGCGACTTCAGGCCCGATGCGGCAAGCAACCGCTTCGCCTTGGCGGGGTCGTAGGCCCGCGCGGTTTCGAGGGACGCGTGGTAGCCGGCCATGCCCGGCACCACGGGGCCGTAGTAGGAGTCGCCGTAGCCGTAGGCGAGCTTGGAGATGATCTGCTGGTAGGGAATGGCGTAGGTGAGGGCCTCGCGGAACTTCACATTGCTCGTGACGGGGCCCTGGTTGTTCAGCGAGACCGTGACCGGTGTGGCGCTGCCCGAGCTGACGACCTTGCAGCAGGACTTGCCGCTGACACTGTGCACGCTCTGCGGTGGCAGCCCGAGCGTCACGTCGGCCTGGCTGTTCTCGGCCTGGAGCAGCAGGGTCGGGATCGACGGGATGAAGTTGACCTGGACCTTCGGTTCGATGGCCGGGGTGCCGTAGTAGTGCGGATTGCGGACCAGGACGGCGTGGTTGTTGGGGACGTAGGTCTGCAGGACGTACGGTCCGCTGCTGCTCGCGGTGTGGCTTTGCAGCCACTGGTTCGGGCTGCCCGTCTTGACGCCGCCGTGGGCCTCGATCGGCTTGGGGTCGTAGATCGAGCCGCGGCTCTGGGACAGGCTGTAGAGGATCTCGGGATACGCCTTCCGCAGGTGCAACACCACGGTGGTCGCGTCGGGCGCGTCCACACCGGTGATCAACGGCGGGTCGGTGATGCCGAGTTGGAGCGAGAGCGCACCGCAGGCACCCATCTTCACGGTGCGTTCCAGGGAGTACTTCACCGCGTTGGCGTCGAGCGGGTCGCCGTTGGCGAACGTCTTGCCGGCGGGCAGTGTGAAGGTGTACGTCCTCCCTTCGTCCGAGACCTTCCAGCTCGTGGCGAGGTCCGGCTCCACCTTCGACGGGTCGGGGTCGGTGGTGGTGAACCCGTCCTTGTCGGTGGTGACCGACTGCTTGACCAGCCGTCCGTAGAAGCTGCCGGCCAGGGAGTTGTCGTCGCCGGGACACGAGAACGCGGGGTCGAGGCTGGAGATGCTCGTCGCCCAGTTCACCGTGAACGGGCGGTTGGACCCGGCCCCCGCGCCGTTGACGTCGGAGCCGCTACAGGCCGCGGTCATGGCCGCGGTGGCGGCAAGACCGACCGCGAGCAGGATGCGGCGGTGGGGACGGGCCGGTATCCCATCGGTTCTTGTCACTTGGCCTCCTCCCGAGGAGCTTGAGTACCGCCCTGGGTGCCGGTATGCCGGGCGAGTTGCTCCTGCATCTCGCCCGGGAAGTGGCAGGCCACCTGATGTCCGGGGACGACCTCGCGCAGCAGCGGGCGGCGCTGCGCGCAGTCGGGACGGCCGGCGCCGACCGGGCAGCGGGGCAGCAACGGGCATCCGCCGGCCGGTGCGGGACCGGCGGCCGGTTTGGCCGTGTCCAGGGCGCGCCGACTGCGCTCCATGGCGTCCGGGTCGGGGACGGGCGCGGCGAGCAGCAGCGTCACGGTGTAGGGGTGCAGCGGGTTGGCGAACAGTTCGTCGGAGTCGGCGACCTCCACGATCTCGCCGAGGTACATCACCGCGATGCGATGGCAGACGTACCGGGCCACGGCGAGGTCGTGCACGATGAACAGGCAGGTCAGGCCCAGTCCGGACTGGAGGTCCGCCAGCAGGTTGAGGACCTGGGCCTGTACCGACACGTCCAGGGCCGTCACCGGCTCGTCGAGGACGAGAAGTTCGGGGTTGAGGACGAGTGCGCGGGCGATGGCGATGCGCTGGCGTTGACCGCCGGAGAAGGCGTGGGCGTTGCGTTCGGCCAGTTCCGCCGACAGTCCCACCCGTTCGAGCATCTCCAGGGCTCGGGCCCGCCGCACCGCGGGGTCGCGCTCGCCGTGCACCAGAAGTGGTTCCTCCACGAGCCGGCGTACCGAGAAGCGCGGGTCCAGCGAGCCGTAGGGGTCCTGGAAGACCATCTGCACCCGCGAGCGCATCTGCCGCAGCTCGGCGTGCGACATCTTCCCGACGTCGTCTCCGTCGAAGACGACCGAGCCGGAATCGGGGTCGGTCATCCGCAGCGCGCACGAGGCGGCGGTGGACTTGCCGGAGCCGGACTCGCCGACGAGTCCGAGGGTTTCGCCCCGGCGTACCTCGAAGGAGACCTGTCGCAGCGCGTGTACCTGCCCGGTCCTGCGGGTGCCTATGCCGGCGCGTCGGCCGCCGAAGGATTTGGTGAGGCCCGTGACGCGCAGCAGCACGTCGGGTTCGGTGGCCGGCTGGACCGGCGCGGAAGTCATTCGGTGTCCTCCAGCTCTTCGGTGCCGGGGAAGTGGCACTTGGTGGCGCGCTCGGCGCCCGGCGCACCGAGGCTGACGAGCACCGGTTCCCGGCTCCGGCAGACGGGCTTGCCCCGGCCGGTCGGGCAGCGTGGCTCGAAGGAACAGCCCGTGATGGGCATGGTGGGGTCGGGGAGTGTGCCGGGGATCGTGGACAGCCGCCCCTGCGGGACCTGGTCGGTCCTCAGCACGCACTTGATCAGCTCGCGGGAGTAGGGGTGTCCTGCCGCGGAGAACAGGTCCCGGCTGCCGCTGGCCTCGACCAGTTGGCCGGCGTACATGACCTTCACCGAGTCGCAGTAGCCGGCGACGATGCCGAGGTTGTGCGTGATCAGCATCAGGGCCGCGCCGCGGTCGGTCACCAGACGGTCGAGCAGTTGCAGTACCTGGGCCTGGGTGGTCACATCGAGCGCGGTGGTCGGCTCGTCGGCGATCACCAGCTCGGGCGAGTTGGCGAGCGCCATCGCGATCAGTACGCGCTGCCGCATGCCGCCGGAGTACTGGTGCGGGTAGTCCGCCAACCGGTCGGCGGCGTTGACCACACCGACCTCGCCGAGCAGGTCGGCGGCCAGCTTCCGGGCGGCCTTGCGGGTCATGTCCTGATGGGCGCGGATGCCCTCCACCATCTGGGAGCCGATGCTGCGGATCGGGTCCAGCGCGCTCATGGGGTCCTGGAAGACCAGGGAGATCCGGCGGCCGCGGACGTGGGACATCTCGGAGTCCGGCAGCCCGCGCAGATCCTGTCCGTCGAGCAGCACCTCCCCCTCGGTCACCCGGCCGGGTGGCTGGAGGAGGCCGACGATGGACATGGCCATGGCCGACTTGCCCGAACCCGACTCCCCCACGATCGCCATGCGCTCGCGGCGGTGGACGGTGAAGCTGACGTCCCGTACGGCGGCCACCCTTCCCCGGGGGGTGGCGAACTCGGTGCGCAGGCCCTTGACCTGGAGCAGGGCATCAGTAGGGGGTGTGGTCGTGGCGGTTGCTGGTGTCTGAGCCATCAGCTCGGCTCCTGTCCGGTTTGTCGTCTCACTTGGCGCCGACTCGGATACGGGGATCGATGGTTGAGTAGGTGACGTCGGCGAGGAAGCCGACCGCCACGTAGAGGAAGGCGCTCAGGACGATGACTCCCTGGACGACCGAGAAGTCCTTCTGGAGGATCGCGTCGACGGTGAGCGAGCCGACGCCGGGCCAGCCGAACACCTTCTCCACCAGGACGCTGCCGGTCATCAGCTCCGCGAGGAGCATCGCGGTGGCGGCCACCAGTGGAAGCAGCGAGTTGGGCACGACATGGCGCAGGAACGCGGCCCGGCGGGTGATGCCCCGGCTCCGCGCGACCAGTACGAACGGTTCCCGGATCGTGTTGCGCAGCTGCGACCGGAACAGCCGGCTGAGGAAGGCGAACGGTCCGACCGCGATCGTGCAGCCGGGCAGGATCAGATGCCAGAGGGCGTTGACGAAGGTCGGGAGCTGGCCGGCGAGCAGGGCGTCGACGGTGTAGAGCCCGGTGACGTCGTGGGGCGCCGCTCTGCCCGGCGACAGTCGTCCCTCCGGGCCGGGAAAGACCCCGAGCTTGACCGAGAGCAGCAGGATGGCCACGAGGGCGAGCCAGAACGGTGGGGAGCCCATCGCCAGCGACGAGGCGGTCCGCAGCGAGACGTCGGCGCCCCGCTTGCGGCGGAAGACCGCGACGGCGCCGAAGACGAGTGCCGACACCACGGCGATGAACACACCGGTCAGGCCGAGTTCGATCGTGGCCGGCAGCCGGGAGCGCAGCAGGCCGGTCACCGGTTGACCGGTGCTGAAGGAGAATCCGAGGTCTCCGTGCGCGAGTGCGGTGAGGTAGTCCCAGAACTGCATCGGCAGTGACTTGTCGAGCCCCATCGAGGCGCGGATGTTGGCGATTGTCGTCTGGTTGGCAAGGTCACCGCCGACGAGCCGGGCCGGGTCGCCGGGCAGTTTGCGCAGCATGAGGAAGGAGAACACCAGCGCGCCGAGGATGGTGGTGATTCCGACGGCGAGCCGCTTGGAGATGGTGGCGAGCATCAGGGTCCCTCCGGTCAGTCGGCCACGATGTACTCGCCGCGGGGGTCGAGGATTTCGCGGGTCCGGTCGGCGACGACGGTGGTCAAGGTCACGGCGATGAGCAGCACGAGGCCGGGGAAGGCCGCGACCCACCACTGGCCGGTCAGGAAGAACTGCTGGCCGTCGGTGATCATCGAGCCGAGCTCGGCGGTCGGTGGCTGGGCACCCATGCCGAGGAAGCCCAGTGCCGCGAGCGAGAGGACCGCCGCGCCGAAGACGGCCGCCATCTGCAGCACGATGGTGGAGATCAGGTGCGGGAAGATGTGGACGAACAGGGTCCGGCGCCGGGTCGCCCCGATCGCCCGGGTGGACTTGACGAAATCCTTGGCGGAGATCCGCATGACCTCGCTGCGCAGGGTCCGCATGTACCAGGGGAACGAGTGGATCGACAGGCCGATCACCACCGCGGGTATGCCGGGTTTGAGGGCCATCACGACCGCCATCGCGAGCATGATCGAGGGGAAGCAGAGGATCGAGTTGGTCAGCCAGGTCAGGACCGTGTCGACGTAGCCGCCCAGCGCCCCGGCGAGCAGACCGGTGACACAGCCGAGGACCGCCCCGGCCAGGGCGACGACGAGGCCCGCGCCGAGCGAGGCCCGCGCGCCGATCAGTACCCGGGCGAGCATGTCCCGGCCGAGGTTGTCGGTCCCCAGCGGGTGGTGGGTAGAGGGCGGGGTGAACTGCTGGGCCAGATCGACCGTGTTGGAGTTGTCCGGCCACACGAGCGGGCCGAAGACCACGACCAGGGCGAGGACTCCCAGCGCGCTCAGGGCGACCACCAGGACCTTGTCGTTCTCCGAGACCCGGCGGCGCACCGTGCGCAGTCGGGCTGAGGCGATGGTTGTCACGGCTGCTCTCCAGAGATCGTGACCAGTACGGAACGTACGTGGGTGATACTTCGGCGCAGTTCGGCGCGGTATCCGGCGGTGTCGGTCCGCGACGCGGAGTCGACCGGCCGCCGGCCGCCCTGCTCGGCCGCGAAGCGTTCACAGCGCACCGCGGCGCGCACCAGGCGGGCCAACTCCCTTGGCCTGATGTGGGGTTCGCGGTCGAACCAGTCGTCCCGGAACATCTCCGTGTCGAACTGGCCGCGATGCTGCTCGAAGACGAGGTGCCGGGCCGGAGCGTCCCGGACAAGGGCGTCCAGGATCGCGGTCCAGTCGAGCACTCCGTCGCCGCAGGGCCGCAGTTCGCGGCGCAGACCCGCGGGGGCGAAGTACAGCGCGACGTCCTCCAGATGGGTCTGATGGACGTACGGCGCGAGTCGCCGGGTCACCTCGACCGGGTCCTCGGCGCGTACGACGAGGTTCGCCACGTCCAGGCTCACCCCGAACACGTCGGTGCCGGCGGTCTCGACCAGCCGGACCACCTCGTCCGAGGAGAGATCCTCGTGGGTCTTGACGTTGAGCCGGCAACCGTGCTCCAGCAGCGTCGGCCGCAGGGCGGCCAACGTCTGCTGGATCTGCTGTAGTTGATCGGCGTGCGAGGGCGAGGCGCGCTGCCGCTCGGTCCTGGTGTAGGCGAAGAACTGGTCGCAGCCCAGGGCCACCGCGGCACCGATCATCGCGGTGAGTTCGGCGACGCGTTCGGCGGTGTCACCGTGCGGGCCGAGGCAGCCCACCCCGGCTTCGACGAACAGGCCGCATTCGTCGGCGGCCCGCCGGGCCGCCAGTAGTTCGGCCCGATCCAGCGACGGACTGACCGCGCGGGGGGTGGCGAAGAGCACGCCACCCAGGCCCAGTTCGCGGGCCAGGTCAAGAGCTGCCGGCCAGTCGCCCTCGTCGATCCCCTGTACCGGGCCACACATGGCTCCAACACGCATGGTCCTACGCGGATCTGAGGCTCGGTCAGGGAGGACACATGGCTCGTTTTGATCGAAGGCGATACGCGGGGACGTTGTCGTCATGTAATCTGACTATCAGACGTATGATGTTTCTGGATAGGGGCCTCGATGGACTTTCGGCAGATCCTTGGAGCCGCACGTCATGGCACCACCGCCGCCGCTCGGCCGGCGAGGACCCGACCGACCGCCAGGAAGGTGGGGGGCTTAAGTGCCGCGCTTCAACCGCGCTTCCGCAGTACAGGTCGCCATTGAGGAGATCCGCTACCAGATCCGCGAGGGGAACTGGGCGCTGGGTGACCGGCTGCCGTCCGAGGCGGAACTCGCCCAGACCATGGGCCTCAGCCGACCGCCGCTGCGCGAGGCCATCGGCGCGCTCACCTACGCCGGCCTGCTCTCCGTACGACAGGGCGACGGCACGTACGTGATCGCGATCGACGAGACAACCGTGGCACTCAACCGCAAACTCATGGACAGCAAGACCCGGGATGTCCTCGAAGTACGACGCGGCCTGGACACGGCCGCGGTCCAACTGGCCACCGCACGGCGCACCGAGGACGACCTGGAGGCGATGGCCGACATCCTGCGGCGCCGGCGCGAGGCCGCCGCCACGGGTGACCAGTCGACCTTCGTCGACGCCGACGTCTCCTTCCACCTGGCCGTCGCGAAGGCCGCCGGCAACTCCCTTCTGCTGGACCTCTACGAGGGGCTCTCGCTGGCCATGCGGGAGTCCCTCGACGCGACCCGGTCGCTCGAACACGCCGTCGGCGAGGGCGGCGACGACCACGAGGCCCTGTTCGACGCGATCAGGACGGGGGACGCGGCACGCGCCTGCGACATCGTCCTGTCGATCATCGCCGGGCAGGAGCAGCAGTGCGCGCTGCGGTGACCCGGCCCCGCCAGGGCCGCTGAAACTTACGGAGAGCCATGACGAGTTCGAAGAAGATCATCGCCGTACGCCCCTGGGCGGGCGAGTTGAGCGACATCCTCGTCGAGGACGGCCGGATCACGCAGGTGCTGCCGGCCGGCGGCGCGACGGCGCGGGACGAGCCGGGCGTCATCGACGGACACGGGCGGATCGCGCTGCCCTCCTTCACCGACGCGCACGCCCACCTCGACTCCACCCGGCTCGGCCTGCCGTTCCGCCCGCACACCGCGGGGCCGGGTCTTGAGGGCCTGATCGAGAACGACCGGTCCAACTGGCGTTCCGCGGAGGCGAGCGTCGGCGAGCGGGCGACCCACACGCTCGGCAGGACCATCGCCTCGGGCGCCACCGCCGTACGCAGCCACGCCCAGGTCGACACGGAATCCGGCCTCGCCCGTCTCGACGGCGTCCTCGCCGCACGCGAAGCGCACAAGGACCGGGCGACGGTCCAGATCGTCGCCTTCCCGCAGGCCGGGATCGTCCGCGACCGCGGCACCGCCGACCTGCTGGCCGACGCGCTCGCCGGCGGCGCGGATCTGGTGGGCGGCATCGACCCCTGCGGCCTCGATCGCGATCCCGTCGAGCACCTGGACATCGTGTTCGGCCTGGCCGAACGCCACCGGACCGGCCTGGACCTGCATCTCCACGAGGTGGGCGAGCTCGGGGCCTTCACTCTCGGCCTCATCTTCGACCGGGTCCGCGCCCTGTCCATGCAGGGCAAGGTGACGATCTCGCACGCCTTCGCGCTCGCCACATCGCAGGCCGCCCGGGTCGAGGAACTGGTCACCCAGCTCGCCGAACTCGACATCGCCCTCACCACGATCGCCCCGAGCGGCCGACGCACCCTGCCCCTGGAACTGCTGGCCGAGCACCGCGTGCGGGTGGGCCTGGGCCAGGACGGCATTCGGGACTACTGGTCGCCGTTCGGAGACGGCGACATCCTCGGCCGCACCTGGCAGCTCGCGTTCACCAACCAGCTGCGTCGCGACGAGCACATCGAGCGCTGCGTCGCGCTGGCCACCGTGGGCGGCCGAGCCGTCCTGGCGGGCGGCGAGGCCGGCGCCGCCTGGACCGCCCCCGCCCCGGAACCCCGCGGTGTGGCCGAGGGTGACCCCGCCGACCTCGTCCTGTTCTCCGGAGAGACGGTGACCAGCGCGGTGATGGACCGGCCGCAGGACCGCGTCGTCATCCACCAGGGCAGGGTCGTTGCCGAGGACGGCGTGCTGGTCTGAGCCTCGCGGGCGAGCACGCGTGAGCCGCGCTGCCCGCGGGCCTTGTCAGCCGCACGGGCCTTCCCCGCCGCACGGAGGCCGGCAACGCCGGCGGGCGCGAGTGCCGTTGGCAGCGCGGACCAGCTGCACGCCGGTCGACAGTCGACGTTCATGATGCCGGGTCGAACAGTCTCCAGTTCCCCTCGGAGACGACCTCGACGCCGCCGTCGGTCACCTTGACGGCGGTCTGAGCGTCGATGGCGTACGCCGGACCCCCGATCTCGGCGGCCCACCGTTCCGCCTCGGCCATGCTGTTCTCCGGACAATCCGGGCTGTCGAGGTGCGGGAAGAGGGAGAAATCGACGAGCCCCAGCGTGCTGTCGTCACCGGTGGGCGGCTTCCAGCCGACGAACTCCGCCCCGATGCGGGGAGTCAGCACCATGCTCCCGGCACTGAGCCCCACGTAGACCGTGTCACGCAACGACGGGAAGAGGTCGGCCAGTCCGGACTCCCGCATCCAGTGGCACAGGTACAGCGCGTCACCGCCGTTCACCAGCAGGACGTCCGCCTCCCGGACCCAGGAGACCCAGCGTTCCTGGTCGATACTGGGCAGCGCGGTGAGCTCCAGCACGCCCACCGACTTCCACCCCAGGTCGGTCATCGGACCAGGAGACCGTCCGCTGACGAAACGCCAGGGCCCGCCCGGATCCGCGTACGGTCCCGCGTACCCCGCGGTGGGAATGCACAACGCATCGGCCTCGGCGATCGGCTTACCCAGCAGATCGACCAGCGCCGCCAGGATGCTCGCGTTCCTGACACCGGAGTCGGTAAGGAGAAGCTTCATCACGCCCCCCGCAATGACCACACCGTGAAAGTAGATCGGACGACGCTAGCACAGCCCATGCCGCGGGGCAGAGGCGTGAGCGGGGGCCGTTCTCCTGCCTGCTTCGGCGGGCGCGGGCGCGTCAGGCGGGGTCCAGCCGGCGGTAGTGCAACTCCGGGTGACTCCGGCACGTCGGCGGAGGCGTTCTCGCGTTCCCGACGCACCGTGGAGGTCTCCAGCCGTCGGCGCCCGCCCCCACCGCGCCGGCACCGGAGAACGTCGATGTCCCGGTGGGACATATGTCTCACCGGGAAAAATGTCCCGGCGGGACATCGGGACGTACCGTCGAAAACATGGACATCGACGAACCAGAACCGGCCGGAGCCGCCGTGGCGGACCGGCGGCTGCTGCGGGCGCGCCGCACCCGCGAGGCGCTCGCCACCGCCGCCGTCGAGCTGATCCTGGAACGGGGTCTGGCCGCCACCACGGTGGAAGCCGTCGCCGACCGCGCGGACGTCACCCGGCGCACCTTCAGCCGGTACTTCACCGGCAAGGAGGACGCCGCCCTCGGCTTCGTCCGCGACGACGGCGAGCGGATCAACGCGGCGCTGCGCGCCCGGCCGGCGGGCGAACCGCCGCTGCTGGCCTATCGCCGGGCCGTCCGCGCCTGGCTGGCCGACCGGGATACCCCTGCCCGGCAACTGCGCCCCCAGATGCGCCGGATCGTCGGTCTCCTCGACCGGGAACCGACCCTGTTCGCCGCGTACGAGCGCATCCGCGTCGACGCCCAGGAGGAATCGATCCGGATCATCGCCGACCGCCTCGGCACCGACGGCCTCCGGGACCTGCGCCCGGCCGTCGTCGTGGAGGCCGCAGCGGGCGTGCTGACCGCCGCACTGCGCGCCTGGGCCCGCAGTCCGGACGGCCAGGACGGCGCCGGCGCCGACCTCGCCGACCTCGTGGAACGGGCATACGACGCCCTGTCCTGGGAAGTCGCCTCGGCGGCCTCCCACCGCACCACCGACGAACCACCCACTACTGAACTACCGACTGATGAGTGAGACCACCATGAGCACCACACCCACACCCACCGCCGACGCCACCGAGTTCGCCGGCCGCACCGCCCTGGTCACCGGGGCCGCGTCCGGCATCGGCCTGGCCACCGCCCGGCGGCTGGCCGCCGGCGGCGCCAACGTCGTCCTCGCCGACTTCGACACCACGGGCGCCGAGAAGGCAGCTGCCGAGCTGACCGCCGAGGGGCGGACGGCCGCCGCCACCACCTTGGACGTCACCCTCCCGGACTCGGTCGAGGCCGCCGTCCGCTTCGCCACCGAGACCTACGGCGGCCTCCACCTCGCCGTGAACAACGCCGGAATCGGCGGCCCCAGCGCACCCACCGGCGCGTACGACATCGCGCAGTACGACCGCGTCATCCGCACCAACCTCGACGGCGTCTTCTACTGCCTGCGCCACGAACTGCCCGCCATCCAGGCCGCCGGCCGCGGCGGCGCCATCGTCAACGTCGCCTCCATCCTCGGCTCCGTCGGCTTCGCCGGCTCGCCCGCGTACGTGGCCGCCAAACACGGCGTTGTCGGACTGACCAAGACCGCCGCCGCCGAGTACTCCGCCCAGGGCATCCGGATCAACTCGGTCGGCCCCGGCTTCATCGAGACCCCGCTGCTGCGGCAGATGGACGAGCAGGCGCGCGCCGCGCTCGTCGCGCTGCACCCGGCCGGGCGGCTGGGCCGACCCGAAGAAGTCGCCGAACTGATCGCGTTCCTGCTCTCCGACCGCGCCTCGTTCATCACCGGCAGCTACCACCTGGTCGACGGCGCCTACACCGCCGTCTGAACCCCTGGAAAGGAGACCACCATGAAGGCCCTGCAGTACCACACCATCGGCGCCGCCCCCCAGGTAGTGACCATCCCCGACCCCGAGCCCGGCCCCGGCCAGGTGCTCCTGAAGGTCACCGCCGCCGGCGTGTGCCACAGCGACATCGCCGTCATGAGCTGGCCCGCCGACAGCTTCCCGTACCCGCTGCCCCTCACCCTCGGCCACGAAGGCGTCGGCACCGTCGCCGCACTCGGCACCGGTACCACCGGAGTCCGCGTGGGCGACGCCGTCGCCGTCTACGGTCCCTGGGGCTGCGGCCGGTGTGCCAAGTGCGCCGAAGGCAAGGAGAACTACTGCCTGCGCGCCGACGAGCTCGGCATCCGTCCGCCCGGCCTGGGCGCCCCCGGCGCCATCGCCGAATACCTCCTCGTCGACGACCCGCGCCACCTCGTCCCCCTGGACGGGCTCGACCCGGTCGCCGCCGTCCCCCTGACCGATGCCGGCCTCACGCCGTACCACGCCATCAAGCGAGCCCTGCCCAAGCTCGTCCCCGGCTCCACCGCGGTCGTCATCGGCACCGGCGGTCTCGGACACACCGCGATCCAGCTGCTGCGGGCACTCACCCCGGCCCGGATCATCGCCCTGGACATCAACGACGACAAGCTGAAACTGGCCCGCAAGGTCGGCGCCCACGAAACGGTGCTCTCCGACGACAACGCCCCCGCCGCCGTCCGCGAGCTGACCGGCGGCCTCGGCGCGCAGGCCGTCTTCGACTTCGTCGGCGCCGCCCCCACCGTCCGCATCGCCGGAGCCGTGGCCGCGGTCGAGGCCGAGGTGTCCCTCGTGGGCATCGGCGGCGGCACCCTCCCGGTCGGATTCGGCGCGCTCCCGCACGAAGTCTCGGTCACCGCCCCCTACTGGGGCTCCCGCACCGAACTCCAGGAAGTACTGGCCCTCGCCCGCACCGGCGCCGTCTCCGTCCACACCCAGACCTTCTCCCTGGACGAGGCGCCGCACGCATACGAGCAGTTGCACGCCGGCGCGATCAACGGCCGCGCGGTCATCCTC
>NZ_JACEGK010000143.1:0-15462 GCF_056859195.1 Streptomyces sp. NH27 | reverse complement strand
GGTCACGGCGAGCACTCCTCGGATTCGGACGCGGACGGTGGGGACGGGGCCGGCGATGCGGCCAGGCGGGCGAGTGCGGAGAGCGGGATGGGCAGCCAGGCGGGGCGGTGCCGGGCCTCGTACCGGGCCTCGTACACCGCCTTGTCGGTCTCGAAGGCCCGTATCAGCACGGGCTGTTCGCGCGGGTCGGTGCCGGCGACCCCGGCGTACCCGGCGCAGAACGCGTCGCGGTGCCGGGCGGCCCAGGGGCCGTTGCCGCTGTGGTGGGCGGCGTAGTCGAAGGACCGCAGCATGCCGGCGACGTCCTGCACCGGCGGCGCGGGTCGGCGCCGCTCGGCCAGCGGGCGGGCCGGCTCGCCCTCGAAGTCGATCAGCACCCACTCGCCGTCCGGCCCGCGCAGCGCCTGGCCGAGGTGCAGGTCGCCGTGGATGCGCTGGGCGAGGACCAGCCCGCCAGGTCCGGTGCCCGCGCCGAGCTTGGCGAGGTCGTCGTAGGCGGAGCGGAGCGCGCCCGCGTAGGGGCGGACCGCGGGTACCTCGGCGGCGGTCTCCTCCAGCCGGCGGGTCATCGCGCCGGCGATCCGTTCCAGCGCGCGGCCGTCGAGCCGGTGCACCGGCAGGGCCGAGGCGAGCGCCTGGTGCACCTCGGCGGTGGCCCGGCCGAGCGCGGCCGCCTCGGTGCGGAAGTCGCCGTCCTCGGCCACCGACGCCAGCGCGAGCGCCCACCCGTCGGACGAGCCGGGCAGGAAGCGCTGCAACACCCCGAGGGTGGTCGGCTCCCGGCCCTGCGTCGGGGCGGCGTCGCCGGCGTCGCCGTCCAGCGCCTCGAACCACGCCACCGGCTCCGCCACCCGCCGCGACCCGGACCGGGCCAGCGCGAGCGACAGTTCCAGGTCCGGGTTGGTGCCCGGCGACACCCGCCGGAAGAGCTTGAGGATGTAGCGGTCGCCGTACACCACGGACGTGTTGGACTGCTCCGCGGTCGACACCCGGGGGGGCAGCCCGGGCGGGAACCCGGCGGTCGGTTCGGTGGTGAAGCGCAGGTTCCCGCTGCGGCCGGGCAGCTTGAGCCGTTCCAGCAGGAGTGCGGCCATTCGGGGGTCGTGCGGTGCGTCGTAGAGGGTCAGCCCGTCGTAGGGGCCGCCGACGGCCGGGCCGAGCGCGGTGCGCACCAGCGCGGACGGCAGCAGCGGATGCGCGCCGAGCAGGAGTTGGTAGCAGTCCGGCGGCCGGCCGGGCTGCTCGACGTCGACCAGGACGTGCAGCAGGCCGAGCGGGCCGAGTCGGCCACCTGGGGGAACCAGCTCGGTCGCGGCGGCCAGCCGGAAGTCGCCGATCGGCAGGCCCTTGCCGGCGAACCAGCGCTGCCGCGGCAGCCAGCCGCGCAGCAGCGGATCGAGGGAGCGAAGCAGCCCCGGCACGAGATCGCGGCCGGTGACGGCGGGGAGACGGGTCCAGGAGCTGTCCGACATGACGTCCTTTCCCCGGGGGAGTCGCGCACCGCGCCGCTGGGTCGAGCGGCGGATGCGCCAGCCTCCCGGATGACGGGTTCGGGCTGTCCGGCGACACGGGGAGCCTGCCCCGGCCGGGTGACAGGAAACCGCCGTACGGGCTGCTGCGGGTTTCGCTTGATCGTCCCAAAGGTGCGGGCCCCCCGCACCTCGGGCGCGGGAACGTAACGCCCCGGCGGGCGGACGTAGCCTTCCGGGTGACGGAACGTTACGCCGGGGGGCCGGTCGGGCCGGGGGGCCGGTCCACCCGGCCCCCCGCCGTCAGGACGGGTCGCGGCGCAGCCGGAACCAGTAGAAGCCGTGCCCGGCCAGGGTGAGCAGGTACGGCAGTTGGCCGATCGCCGGGAAGCGCACCCCGCCGATCAGCTCCACCGGATGGCGGCCGGCGAACTGCCGCAGGTCCAGCTCGGTGGGCTGGGCGAAGCGGGAGAAGTTGTTCACGCACAGCACGAGGTCGTCGCCGTCCTCCCGCAGGAAGGCGAGCACCGCCGGGTTGCTCGACGGCAGTTCGGTGAAGGAGCCGACGCCGAACGCCCGGTTCTGCTTGCGGATCTCGATCATCCGCCGGGTCCAGTGCAGCAGCGAGCTGGGGGAACTCATCTGCGCCTCGACGTTGGTGACCTGGTAGCCGTAGACCGGGTCCATGATGGTCGGCAGGTAGAGCCGGCCGGGGTCGGAGGAGGAGAACCCGGCGTTGCGGTCCGGGGTCCACTGCATGGGGGTGCGCACCCCGTCGCGGTCACCGAGCCAGATGTTGTCGCCCATGCCGATCTCGTCGCCGTAGTAGAGGATCGGCGAGCCGGGCAGGGACAGCAGCAGCGCGGTGAACAGCTCGATCTGGTTGCGGTCGTTGTCCAGCAGCGGGGCCAGCCGGCGGCGGATGCCGATGTTGGCGCGCATCCGCGGGTCCTTGGCGTACTCCGCGTACATGTAGTCGCGCTCTTCGTCGGTGACCATCTCCAGCGTCAACTCGTCGTGGTTGCGCAGGAAGATGCCCCACTGGCAGTTCGCCGGGATCGCCGGGGTCTTGGCCAGGACCTCGGAGACCGGATAGCGCGACTCGCGGCGCACCGCCATGAAGATCCGCGGCATCACCGGGAAGTGGAACGCCATGTGGCACTCGTCGCCGCCGGCCGAGAAGTCGCCGAAGTAGTCGACCACGTCCTCCGGCCACTGGTTCGCCTCGGCGAGCACCACGGTGTCCGGGTACTGCGCGTCGATCTCGGCCCGCACCTTCTTCAGGAAGCTGTGGGTGCGCGGCAGGTTCTCGCAGTTGGTGCCCTCCTGCTGGTACAGGTAGGGCACGGCGTCCAGCCGGAAGCCGTCGATGCCCAGGTCCAGCCAGAACTTCAGGGCGGCGAGGATCTCCTCCTGCACCTGCGGGTTCTCGTAGTTGAGGTCCGGCTGGTGGGAGAAGAAGCGGTGCCAGTAGTACTGCTTGCGGACCGGGTCGAAGGTCCAGTTCGACGTCTCGGTGTCCACGAAGATGACCCGGGCGTCGGGGAACTGTTTGTCGTCGTCCGCCCAGGTGTAGTAGTCGCCGTACGGCCCTTCCGGGTCGCTGCGGGACGCCTGGAACCACGGGTGCTGGTCGCTGGTGTGGTTCATGACGAAGTCGATGATGACGCGCATGCCGCGCTGGTGGGTGGCGTCCACGAACTCCACGAAGTCGGCGAGGTCGCCGAACTCCGGTAGCACCGCGGTGTAGTCCGCCACGTCGTATCCGCCGTCCCGCAGGGGGGAGGCGAAGAACGGCGGCAGCCACAGGCAGTCCACGCCGAGCCATTGCAGGTAGTCGAGTTTGGCGGTGATCCCCTTCAGGTCACCGACGCCGTCGCCGTTGCTGTCCTGGAACGAGCGGACGAGGACTTCGTAGAACACCGCCCGTTTGAACCATTCGGGATCACGGTCCTTGGCCGGTGTGTCCTCGAATGTGTCAGGAACGGGTTCGTTGACGATCAACTGAGTGACCCTCCGATCGATGGAGACGGTCGCAGCGACAGGACGTGCGCGGGCGCATGGCCCGGTTCAAGGCGCACATAGTTGTCCCTGCCCCAGTGGTAGGTCTGACCGGTTAGCTCGTCGCGCACCGGGAACGACTCGTGCCAGGAGAGCCCGAGCGCCACCATGTCCAACGACACGGTGGCCTCCTGGGTGTGGAAGGGGTCCAGGTTGACGACCACCAGTACGACGTCGTCGCCCTGCCGCTTGGAGTACGCGAGCAGGGCTTCGTTGTCCACCGGGTGGAACGTGATGTCCCGCAGTTGCCGAAGCGCCGGGTGACGGCGGCGCAGCCGGTTGAGCGTGGTGAGCAGCGGGGCCAGTGAGCGCCCCTCGGCCTCGGCCCGGGCCCAGTCGCGCGGCCGCAGTTCGTACTTCTCGGAGTCGGCGTACTCCTCGCTGCCGGGGTGCGTCGGGGTGCCCTCGCACAGCTCGTATCCCGAGTACACCCCCCAGCTCGGAGCGAGGGTGGCGGCGAGCACGGCGCGGGTCTCGAAGGCCGGCCGGCCGCCGCTTTGCAGGTAGGCGTGCAGGATGTCGGGGGTGTTCACGAAGAAGTTCGGCCGCATGTGGGCCGCGGTGTCCCCGCTCAACTCCCGCAGGTAGTCGGTGAGTTCGGCGCGGGTGTTGCGCCAGGTGAAGTACGTGTACGACTGCTGGAAGCCGATCTTGCCGAGGGTCGCCATCATCGCCGGGCGGGTGAACGCCTCGGCGAGGAAGATCACGTCGGGATCGGTCCGGTTGATGTCGGCGATCACCTTCTCCCAGAAGACCACGGGCTTGGTGTGCGGGTTGTCCACCCGGAAGATCCGGACGCCGTGCGCCATCCAGTGCCGCAGCACCCGCAGCGTCTCCCGCACGATGCCTGCGAAGTCCTGGTCGAAGGCGATCGGGTAGATGTCCTGGTACTTCTTCGGCGGGTTCTCCGCGTAGGCGATGGTGCCGTCGGCGCGGTGTGCGAACCACTCGGGGTGCTTCTCCACCCAGGGGTGGTCCGGCGAGCACTGGAGGGCGAAGTCGAGGGCGATCTCCAGGCGCAGGTCGCGGGCGCGGGCCACGAAGTGGTCGAAGTCGGCGAGGGTGCCCAGGTCCGGGTGGACCGCGTCGTGGCCGCCCTCGGGCGAGCCGATCGCCCACGGCGAGCCGACGTCGTCGGGCCCGGGGGTCAGGCTGTTGTCGCGGCCCTTGCGGAAGGCGGTGCCGATCGGGTGGATCGGCGGCAGGTACACCACGTCGAAGCCCATCGCGGCCACCGCGGGCAGCCGCTCGGCGGCGGTGCGGAAAGTGCCCGAGCGCAGCCGCCCGTCCGGCCCGGCGGTCGCGCCCTCGGAGCGCGGGAAGAGTTCGTACCAGGACCCGAACAGGGCCCGCTCGCGCTCGACGTGCAGCGGCATCGGGCGGGAGGCGCTGACCAGTTCGCGCAGGGGGAAGCGGTTCAGCGCCGCGACCACCTCGGGGGCCAGCGCGGCGGCGTGCCGGGCGGCCGGGGCGAGGGAGGAGTCGCGCAGCGTGTCCACCGCGGCGAGCACCGCGGGCCTGCCGTCGCCCTTGGGCACGCCGGCCGCGGCCCGTTCGTGCAGCTGCGCGCCCTCGGCGAGCACCAGTTCGGTGTCGATACCGGCCGGGATCTTGATGCCCGCGGTGTGCCGCCAGGTCGCCACCGGGTCCGACCATGCCTCGACCGTGTAGGTCCAGCGCCCTTCGGCCGTCGGAGTGACGTGTGCCCCCCACCGGTCGGTGCCCGGTGCCAGTTCCCGCATCGGCGTCCACGGTCCGGACCGGCCCGAGCCGTCGCGCAGCACCACGTTCGCGGCCACCGCGTCATGGCCCTCGCGGAAGACGGTGGCAGTCACCTGGAACCGCTCGCCGACCACCGCCTTGGCGGGCCTTCTGCCGCAGTCCACACTCGGCTGGACATCGACGACGGGGATACGACCGATCATTTCCTCACCTGACAGTTCGGGACGGGACTGACTCGACTGACGCGCGGGTGGCTTCGGTGCACGGCGGGTATCCGGGACTGCCCGGGACGGGAGCCTGGCTACTTTTTAACTGTTCTTGGCCGAACCGGCTCGCCCGCGGGGTCCCTCCGGGAGGGGTTCACCCGGGTGGCTGCCGGTGCGGTGCAGCACATGTCCGAGCCTGCCCACGCTTCCCGGCCTGAACGCACCCTCTGACGCCGTTTCGGTAGCGCGCGGCGAGTGCGCGCGTTCGTGGTGACCGATCCGCCAACCGGCCGCACCCCTTACGCGCGCTCGATGTGCGATGTTCACGCCCCGTTGCACGCCACCGCGTACGCCTTCGAGTACGCGAACGCCGCCGGAGAGCCGCTCGCACGCCGTCTCGTTCCGGCCACCAGCGTCGCACCCCCTTGTTACCCCCGCACACCTCCGCGGCCTGCGGTGGAAGCGTCCGCCGAGCCGGGCCGAACGCGCCCGCGCTCAGGCCCGGCACGCGTTCGCCCCCGTGAGCCTCCGTTCGGGCGTTTGGCCCTGGAGATCGTGGACAACCGGCCCGGCCTGCGGCCCACCGGGCTACGGTCGAAGACGTGAAGGCAATCCGTCGATTCACCGTGCGCACCGTCCTGCCGGAACCTCTGCGCCCGCTGGGGGAACTGGCCGCGAACCTACGCTGGTCCTGGCACGAGGAGACCAGGGAGCTGTTCCGCAGCGTCGACCCCGAAGGCTGGCGGGCCGCCCAGGGCGATCCGGTCCGGCTGCTCGGCGCGGTCTCCAAGGAGCGGCTGGCCGCGCTCGCCGGCGACCGCCGCTTCCTGCGCCGGCTGACCGCCGCCGCCGAGGACCTCGCGGACTACACCGCCGGGCCCCGCTGGTACCAGGAGCAGACCGACCTGCCCGCCGCCGTCGCCTACTTCTCACCCGAGTTCGGCATCACCTGGGCGCTGCCGCAGTACAGCGGCGGTCTGGGCATCCTTGCCGGCGACCACCTCAAGGCCGCCAGCGACCTGGGCGTGCCGCTGATCGGTGTCGGCCTGCTCTACCGGCACGGCTACTTCCAGCAGAGCCTGTCCCGCGAGGGCTGGCAGCAGGAGCACTACCCGGTCCTCGACCCCGACTCGCTGCCGGTCAGCCCGCTGCGCGAGACCGACGGCAGCCCGGCCCGGGTCACCCTCGCGCTGACCGGCGGCCGGACCCTGACCGCGCGGATCTGGACCGTCCAGGTCGGCCGGGTGCCGCTGCTGCTGCTCGACTCCGATGTCGAGCCCAACCAGCCCGCCGAACGCGACGTCACCGACCGGCTCTACGGCGGCGGCAGCGAGCACCGCCTGCTCCAGGAGATGCTGCTGGGCATCGGCGGCGTCCGTGCCGTCCGCGCCTACTGCCGGATCACCGGCCACCTTGAGCCCGAGGTCTTCCACACCAACGAGGGCCATGCCGGCTTCCTCGGCCTGGAGCGGATCAGGGAACTGTCCCACGACGGGCTCGACTTCGACGCGGCCCTGGAAGCGGTGCGGGCCGGCACCGTGTTCACCACCCACACCCCGGTCCCGGCCGGCATCGACCGCTTCACCCGCGACCTGGTCGCCCGTCACCTCGGCGACGGCGGCGAGCTGCCCGGCGTGGACGTCGGCCGGATTCTCGAACTCGGCCGCGAGACCTACCCCGGCGGCGACCCCGACCTCTTCAACATGGCGGTGATGGGCCTGCGGCTGGCCCAGCGCGCCAACGGCGTGTCCACCCTGCACGGCGCGGTCAGCCGGGAGATGTTCGCCGGGTTGTGGCCCGGGTTCGACCCCGAGGACGTGCCCATCACCTCCATCACCAACGGCGTCCACGCGCCCACCTGGGTGGCGCCGGAGGTACTGCGGCTCGGCAGCCGCCAGTTCGGCGCCTCGCGCGCCGAGGACGCCCTGATGATCGGCGGCGCCGAACGCTGGGAGGCGGTCGCCGACGTGCCCGACGCCGCGGTGTGGGAACTGCGCCGCACACTGCGCGAGCAGCTCGTCGAGGACGTACGCCGCCGGCTGCGCGCCTCCTGGCGGCAACGCGGCGCGAACGACGCCGAACTGGGCTGGACCGACCACGTCCTCGACCCGGACGTGCTCACCATCGGCTTCGCCCGCCGGGTGCCCTCCTACAAGCGGCTCACCTTGATGCTGCGCGACAAGGAGCGGCTGGCCGCGATGCTGCTGCATCCCGAGCGGCCGATCCAGATCGTGGTGGCCGGCAAGGCCCACCCGGCCGACGAGGGCGGCAAACGGCTGGTCCAGGAGCTGGTGCGGTTCACCGACGACCCCCGGGTCAGGCACCGCATCGTCTTCCTGCCCGACTACGACATGCGGATGGCCCGCACCCTCTACCCCGGCTGCGACGTCTGGCTCAACAACCCGCTGCGCCCGCTGGAGGCATGCGGCACCTCCGGGATGAAGGCCGCGCTCAACGGCTGCCTCAACCTGTCGGTCCTCGACGGCTGGTGGGACGAGTGGTATGACGGCGAGAACGGCTGGGCGATCCCGACCGCCGACGGCGTCGCCGACGAGGACCGGCGCGACGAGCTGGAGGCCGCCGGGCTCTACGACCTGCTGGAGCAGCAGGTCGCCCCGCGCTTCTACGACCAGGGCCGCAACGGCCTGCCGCAGCGCTGGATCCGGATGGTCCGGCACACCCTGACCACGCTGGGCCCCAAGGTGCTCGCCGGGCGGATGGTCCGCGACTACGTCGGCGAGCTCTACGCCCCGGCGGCCCGCTCGCACCGGGCGGTGCACGGCCCGGCCGCGGCCGAACTCGCCCGGTGGAAGCGGCGGGTGCGCCAGGAGTGGCCTCGGGTCGCGGTCGACCACGTGGAGACCGTCTCGGTCGAGGGCTCGGTGGACGACGCCGCGGAGCTGGGCGCCACCCTCACGCTGCGGGTGCAGGTCGCGCTCGGCGGCCTCGATCCCTCCGACGTGGACGTGCAGCTGCTGTCCGGGCCGGTGGACGCCGCCGACCGGCTCACCGCGCCCGCGGTGCAGTCGCTCAAGCCGGTGGCGCGCGCCGACGTCGAGGGCCGCTACGCCTTCGAGGGCCCGCTCACCCTGGACCGGACCGGCGCCTTCGGCTACACGGCGCGGGTGCTGCCGGCCCACCCGCTGATGGCCACCCCGGCCGAGCTGGGCCTGGTCGCGGTCCCACCGGAGGCGGAGGGCATGACGGCGGGCGTGCTGCGTTAGCGCCGTATGGCAGGGGGAGGCCCGCACCGATGCGCGTGGTGCGGGCCTCTGCTCAGCCATTGGGGTGAAGACCGACCGGCGAATGGAGGGCGGCGTCGCGGGCCGATGACTCTCGCCCAGCCGGCTTCTCCTCAGTCACCAGGGCTCCGCCATGGCTCCTTCGTCGGCACCACCTGGACTCGGCCCTCGACCCGCTCCTTCACCCACCCCCCATTCGCCGGTCGGTCCAAGACCGACCGGCGGCCCTCAGACCGCGCTGTTGAGCATGCGGATGTTCTCCGCCTGCGGGCCCTTGTTGCCCTGGGTGACGTCGAACTCCACTTTCTGGCCCTCCAGCAGCTCCCGGTAGCCGGTGGCCATGATGTTGGAGTAGTGGGCGAAGACGTCGGAGCCGCCGCCGTCCTGCTCGATGAAGCCGAAGCCCTTTTCCGAGTTGAACCACTTCACGGTTCCGGTTGCCATAATCCATCTCCTACGGGGTGGTGCGGGTTTCCAGAACCGCACTGTACGGAATCGGGCGCCGGTGGATGATCACCCCACACCGGAGGAAACCGGCAAAAATCATTCCGGCTGACGGCCGATCAGCTGACCCGGCTGCCGACGCCGATCGCCGCCCAGGTGTTGGCCACCGTGTTGTACGTGGCGCTGCCCGCGCCCCACAGCTCGGCCGCCGCCTGGAGGGACTGGGTCCGGGCCTTGGCGTAGTTGGTGGTCGAGGTGAAGTACTCGGTCAGCGAGGTGTACCAGAGCTTGAGCGCGTTGTCCCGGCCGATGCCCGGCACCGACTGGTTGTCGTAGGTCGGGCTGTTGTACGAGACCCCGTTGACGACCTTGGCGCCGCTGCCCTCGGAGAGCAGGTAGAAGAAGTGGTTGGCCGGGCCGGAGGAGTAGTGCACGTCCAGGCCGCCGAGGCTGGAGGACCAGTTGTCCTTCGAAGCGCCGTCCTTGCTGGGCTTGTCCATGTAGCGCAGCGGTGAGCCGTCGCCGTTGATGTCGATCTTCTCACCGATGAGGTAGTCGCCCGGGTCGGCGGCGTTGTTCGCGTAGAACTCCACGCCGGTGCCGAAGATGTCGGAGGTCGCCTCGTTGAGACCGCCGGACTCGCCGGAGTAGTTCAGGCCGGCGGTGGCCGCGGTGACGCCGTGGCTCATCTCGTGGCCGGCCACGTCGAGCGCGGTCAGCGGGTGGGCGTTGCCCGAGCCGTCGCCGTAGGTCATGCAGAAGCAGGAGTCGTCCCAGAAGGCGTTGACGTAGTCGTTGCCGTAGTGGGTGCTGGAGTACGCCGCCCGGCCGTCGTCGGCGATGCCGTTGCGGCCGAAGGTGTTCTTGTAGAAGTCCCAGGTCTCCTGGGCGCCGTAGGCCGCGTCCACGCCGGCGGTCTGCGCGGTGGTGCCGTTGCCGTCGCCCCACACGTCGTCGGTGTCCGTGAAGAGGGTGCCCTTGCCGGAGCTGGCGTGGTTCAGGTTGTACGTGCTGTGGCCGCCGCGGCTGCCGTCGGTCAGTGCGTACGACGAGCCGGACTTGGTGGTGGTGATGTTCACCTGGCCGCTGTACTCGCTGTTGCCGACGCTGTTCTCTATGCCCTGGTACTGGTAGAGCTTCGCGCCGGTGGTGGCGTCGGTGATGACGTGCAGCTCGTTCGGCGTGCCGTCGTCCTGGAGGCCGCCGATCACCGACTCCCAGGCGAGCACCGGGGTGCCGTTCGCCGCCCAGACCACCTTGCGGGGGGCCGTCGACGCGGTGGGGGTGGCCGCGCCCGCGGCCTTCGCGGCGTTCAGGGCGTACGACCGGGCGGAGGCGGCGGTCCTGGTGGCCGTCTCGGTGGTCACGGCGATCGTCGCGTCGGTGGCCCGGTCCACGCCGGTGGTGCGGCCGGTGGCGTCCTGGGTCACGACGAGGTCGCCGCCGAGCACCGGCAGGCCGTCGTACGTGCGCTCGTAACGGGTGTGGAGGCTGCCGTCGGCGGCCTTGATCACGTCCCGGACGACCAGGCGCTCCTTCGCGCCCAGGTGCAGGGACCTGGCGGTGGTGGCGCTCGCGTCCTGCGCCTGGGCGAGCAGGGTGCCGCGCTGGGCGGGGGAGAGCGAGGCGGGCAGCGCGCCCGCCCTCGGCTGCGCGTGGCTGCTCGCGGCGGCCGTGCTCGGGTCGGAGGTGGCGGCCGCGGTGTTCGCCGGGAGGGCCACCGCGAGCATCGCGGCACCGGCGAGCAGGGCGCCGGCCGCGGTGCGCGCGGGGGTGGGGGACGTGCGGAGGGTGTGTCGCACTCGTCGCTCCTTCTGCGTCGGCCGCAAAGTGGCGGCCGGGACAGTCCGGACAGCAGGGGATGGGGAGCTGCCGGATGGTGGGGGGTGGAGAAGAGGACTGTGTGGTGTGGGTCATGCTGTGGTGCTGCTGTGGAACGGGCCACAGAGTGGCATTCTTTACCTGTCCATGTCATTCCCGTGAGGCGAACTTGGCCGAAAATCGTTCGCTCGCCGGGGTGTTGAGTTCGTATACCGGACAAACGGGCGGGCGTTCGCCGCTCGGTCGTCCGGACGTCCGCGGTCTTGCCGGGCGGGCCGCCCGGCGGGAAAACCGGATGAGGGCTGTCACAGGGTGGGCCTAGTGTCGGTAAGTGACCTCTCCCACCAGCGATACGACCGCACCGGAAAACCGCCACCGATCCACCGTCCGCTCCCTGGTCCGCCTGTGGCCGTACGTCAGACCGGTACGGGTGCGGCTGGCGGTGTCGGCGGTCGTCGCGATCGTGGCGTCCTGCACGTCGCTGTTCATCCCGTTGGTGCTGAAGTGGATGGTCGACGGGCCGGTCCAGGACCGTGACCCGGGTGGGGTCTGGCTCGGCGGCGGGCTGGTGCTGCTGCTCGGGCTGCTGGAGGCCGGGCTGTTCGGTGTCAGGCGCTGGATGGTGGCCCGCCCGCTGGCCGGCGTCGAGGCGGCCATGCGCAAGGACCTCTACGAGCACTTGCAGCGCCTGCCGGTGGACTTCCACGACCGGTGGGCATCCGGTCAGTTGCTCTCCCGGGCCATCATGGACCTCCAGATCCTGCGGATGTTCCTCGCCTTCCCGCTGGTGTTCCTGGTCGTCAACGGGGCCACGATCCTGATCGGCTTCGCGATCCTCTTCGGCCAGTCATGGCTGCTCGGGCTGCTGCTGCTCGCCCCGGCCGTCCCGTTGATGATCCTGTGCTCGTACTTCGAGACCAGCTACGCGCTCGCCGCCCGCCGGGCCCAGGACCAGGCCGGCGACCTCGCCACCCTCGTCGAGGAGTCCGTGCTCGGCATCCGCATCATCAAGGCGTTCGGCCGGCACCGCAGCCAGGCCGCCGCCTTCCGCCGGCAGACCCGCGAACTGTGGGACACCGAGATCCACAAGGCGCGGCTGCTCTCCAACATCTGGGCGGTCATCATGACGCTCCCCGAGATCGCCCTCGGCGGCGCCCTGGTGGTCGGTTCGCTCCAGGTCGCCGACGACAAGCTGTCGGCCGGCACCCTCGTCGCGTTCCTGTCCACCGCGCTCGCACTGCGCTGGCCGGTCGAGTCGATCGGCTTCCTGCTCGCGATGAGCAACGAGTCGGCCACCGCCGCCGACCGCTACTTCGAGGTCCGCGACACCCCGACCGTGGTCGACGCCACCGGCACCGGCGCCGACGCCCGGCCCGACGGCATCCGGATGGAGGACGTCCGCTTCCGCTATCCCGACGCCCCGCCGCACAGCCCCGAACTACTGCGCGGCATCGACCTGCACATCCGCCCCGGCGAGACGATGGCGCTGGTCGGCGCGACCGGTTGCGGGAAGACCAGCCTCACCGCGCTGCTGCCCCGGCTGCACAGCGCCACGGGCGGCCGGATCAGCCTGGACGGCGTCGACACCGCGGGGCTGGCCGCGGACCGGCTGCGCCAACTCGTCGCCGTCGCCTTCGAGGAACCGACGCTCTTCTCCGCCACCGTGCGGGAGAACGTGGCGATGGGCGCGGGCCCGGCCGGCGCCGACGAGGAAGAGGTGCGGCGGGCGCTGGACGTCGCACAGTGCGACTTCGTGGACGCGCTGCCGCAGGGCCTGGACACCCAGGTCGGCGAGCAGGGGCTGAGCCTGTCCGGCGGACAGCGGCAACGGCTCGCGCTGGCCCGGGCGGTGGTCGGACGCCCGCAGTTCCTCGTGCTGGACGACCCGCTGTCCGCGCTCGACGTGCACACCGAGGCGCTGGTCGAGGCCGCGCTGCGCGACGTACTGCGGGAGACCACCGCGCTGGTCGTCGCCCACCGGCCCTCGACCGTCATGCTCGCCGACCGCGTCGCCCTGCTCGCCGACGGCCGGATCGCCGCCGTCGGCACCCACGCCGACCTGCTGCGCGACAGTGCCGAGTACCGCTACCTGATGTCGGGCGGCGCGCAGGAGCACGACGAACTCGCCGCGCTCGAAGGGAGCGAAGCCTGATGACCCCCTCGGCCGCCACCACGACCGGACCCACGCCGGACGCCCCGGGCCCCAAGGGCCCGTCGGAATCCTCAAGTCCCGACGTTTCAAAGAGTCCTGACGGAACGTCAATTTCCGGGGGTGCCGCGAACGCCGCGGACCCGTCGGGCGCCGCGATCGGCACCGTCCCGAGCCCCGCCGCACCCGAGGCACCCGCAGGCGACTTTGGCGCCACCGACCCGTTCGACCAGGACATCCTGCCCGCGCCCCGCAACGCCCAACTCCGCCTGCTGCGCTCCCTGCTGCGCCCGCACTCCCGCCGGGTGTGGGCCGCGGCGATCTACCTGCTGATCCAGCAGGCCGCCGTCCAGGTCGGTCCGCTGCTGGTCGCCTATGCCATCGACCACGCCATCCCCGCGGTCCGCGACGGCCGGCACGGCCCGCTGATCGCGGTGGCCTGCGGCTACATCGGCTGCGGCGTCGTGTCCGGCGCGCTGCAACGGGTGTTCATCAGGGTCGCCGCCCGGGTCAGCCAGGACGTCCTGGTCGACCTGCGCGGGCGGATCTTCCGGCACGCCCAGACCCTCAGCCTCGACTTCCACGAGCGCTACACCTCGGGGCGGCTGATCGCCCGCGCCACCTCCGACGTCGAGTCGATCCGCGAACTGCTCAACGACGGCCTCGACGAGCTGATCGAGGTCGTGCTCTCCGCCGTCGACATCACCACCCTGCTGCTCGTCCTGGACTGGAAGCTCGGCCTGCTCACGCTGGTGTCGTACGGCCCGCTGTACCTGGCCATCCGCAGCTACCAGGCCCGCGCCGTCGAGGCGTACCGCCGGCGCTCCACCGCGATCGCCGCGGTCATCGTGAAGTTCACCGAGACGATGAACGGCATCCGCCCGGTCAAGGCGTTCCGCCGCGAGCAGCCCAACGACGAGGCGTTCGCCGAGCTGAACGGGCGGCACTACCAGGCCAACGGCGACGCGATCCTGGAGATGGCGCGCTACGTCGTCTGGTCCCGGCTGATCGCCAACATCACGATCGCCGGGATCGTGCTGTGGGGCGCCTACCGGGTGGCCGGCGGCGGCATGGCGCTCGGCGTGCTCGCCGCCTTCGTGCTCTACCTGCGGCGGCTGTACGACCCGATCGACCGGCTCGGGATGTTCCTCAACTCCTACCAGTCCGCGGCCGCTTCGCTGGAGAAGATCGCCGGGTTGCTCGCGCAGGCGCCGACCGTGCCCGAGCCGGAGCAGCCGGTGCCGCTGCCGGCCCGTGGCGAGGACGCGCTGCCCGGCCGCGAGGTCGTCTTCGACGGGGCGCGCTTCGCCTACCGCACCGGCGGCGAGGTGCTGCCCACCTTCGACCTGCGCATCCCCGCCGGGCAGATCGTCGCGGTGGTCGGCGCGACCGGCGCCGGCAAGTCCACCCTCGCGAAGCTGCTGGCGCGGTTCTACGACCCGACCGACGGCCAGGTCCTGCTCGACGGTGTCCCGCTGTGCGACCTCGCCCGCGACGACCTGCGCCGGGGCGTGGTCATGGTCACCCAGGAGGCGTTCCTCTTCTCCGGCACCGTCGCGGAGAACATCGCCATCGGGCGGCCCGACGCCACCCGCGAGGAGGTGGAGGCCGCGGCGAAGGCGATCGGCGCGCACGACTTCATCGCCGCCCTGCCCGACGGATACGACACCGACGTCCGCAAACGCGGCGGCCGGATCTCGGCCGGGCAGCGCCAACTCGTCGCATTCGCCCGGGCCCTCCTCGCCGACCCGGCCGTCCTCATCCTCGACGAGGCGACCTCCTCGCTCGACGTCCCCGGTGAACAGGCCGTCCAGCACGCGATGGACACCGTGCTGCGCGGCCGCACCGCGGTGATCATCGCGCACCGCCTGTCCACCGTCGAGATCGCCGACCGCGTCCTGGTCATGCGGTCCGGCCGCGTCGTCGAGGACGGCACCCCCACCGAACTCATCGCCGACGAGGGCCACTTCGCCGGGCTGCACCAGGCGTGGCAGGACAGCCTGGTGTAGGGCCGGCGCGTTCGGGCACCGTGGATGCGTTCGCGGTGAGTGCGGTTACGCGGCCGCGAAGTGCATCCGGGTGCACTCGGTGCCACGTGGTAGTCGTCAGCCGGCGGAAGCCCGCGGACTGCCGCGGGTCCGGCCCGGTCCGGCGCGTTGGGGACTACGGCGTAGGGGCGAGGGCGGTGTCGCGCAGGTCGTCATCGGGTGCGGTGGAGCGTGGGCGGGGCGGTAGCAGGTCGCTGTGGTGGAGGTGGAGCAGCCGTTCGTGGGTGGCGGTGAAGAGCCCTCGACCGGTGCCCGGGGCCACGTCGTCGGCTGCGCGGGAGGCTGGTGACGGCAGGGCGC
>NZ_JACEGK010000142.1:0-15474 GCF_056859195.1 Streptomyces sp. NH27 | reverse complement strand
CTGATGGGCGGCGGGTGCCGCGGCGGCGGGCTGGGTCACCAGCGGGAGCAGGGCACACGCGCCGAGTACGGCGACCGCGGCGGCGGCACGCGGGCCGCGGATACGCGCGAGGGCGATACGGCGGACGCCGCCGACGTGGCGCGAACGGCGAGCGGCGCCCCACGCCCCGCCCGGCGGGACTTCCGGGGCGGGCCAGGCCGGCTGCTCCGACCAGGACTCCGGCGGCCGGCGCTCTTCCGACCGGGGCCGGTCCGATGTCGCCGTCGGGGACTTCTGGGGTGTTCGTGCTGCTTGGGGCGCCTGGGGCGTTCGTGCGGCCCGGGCCGTCGTCCGGGCCGACCCGTCCGGCAGAGCTGGCTGAGTTGACTGAACCGGCTGAGCTGGCGGGGCTGACAAATCAGATGAGTCCGACAAGTTCGACAGTTCGATCATCGGGCCACGCTAGGCATGGCCCCACCCCGGAACCGCGGTGGCACGGCCCGCCGGGGCCCGTACCTCACTCGGACGGCGCACATACGGGAAGCAACCAGTACCCCACAAACCGTGACCCCCCGCGCGGGCCGTCCGTTGTCACAGTGCGCCGGGACCCGCCCGGCGGCCGAACCTTCGGCCCGCATTCGTGACCGCAGCACCGCACTTCCAAGGAGACTCCCGTGGCGCCCATGCTCGACGTGAGTGATGAGGTACGAGCCGAGATCGGCGACGAGGAGACCGAGCGGCTCCTCACCGGCGAGAGCTCGCCGGGCACGTACGACTGCACGTCCTGCCGCACGCCCGGTGACAGCGGGCAGGAACGGACCAGCACCGTGCTGTTCGTGGGCGACGAGACCGCCGTGCTGGCGTTCGCGCACGCCGCGTGCATCCCCTCGCAGGTCGTGCCGGTGTCCGAGGCCCAGTTGCAGGGCGCGGTGGCCAGCATCTCCGGCGGCGCGCCTGCCGACCACGAGAACCCCGTCGCGGGCCTCCCGGGCGGGATGCCGCCGCGCGCCGAGTCGTACGGCCGGCAGGCCGGCGGCGACGCGGCCGGGGGCCAGGGCGCGGACCCGGAGGCCGGCGCCCCCGCCATGCCCGACCTCAACCTCGCACCCCGGCAGGCGGTCCTGGGCATCACCTGCGGCCTGATCATCGTGGAGGACCAGCTCCGTCCGGCGCTGGTGGTCGAACCGACCGGTCCGGTCGCCCGGGTCGGTTCCACCGGCGACGGTGACGACTTCCTGCCGCTCCTCATCGAGCAGGGTTTCGTACCGCAACTCGACCTGGAGGCGCCGCCGTCGCGGCTGCCGGGCTGGTCGGTGCTGCTGGCGATGGGCAAGCTGCACGCCGTGCTCCAGCCGGGCACCAACGGCGGCCCGGCCGCGGCCTGGTGGCAGGCGCACCAACCACTCCAGGTCAGCGACGGCTGGCGGGCCGCGGTGCAGCGCGGGAACGAGGTGTACGTGTACGCGGGCCCGGCCGGCTCGATCGGCCGGCAGCCGCGCGAGGACCTGATGCGGGACGCGCTGGCCCGGGCCTGCTCGCGCGGCCAGCTCGTCGCGGCCAGCATGCCGCTGTCCGGAACCTGATCAGCGCATCGTCATAGCAATCGGCCGACCGAGGGGCGTGCACGGCACTCTGTGCGCGCCCTTCGCACGTCCGCCCGCCGCCGACACCCTGTTGACCTGGTCAAAGATCGGCAATTCAACCGCCCGGCCCGCATCCCGCCCGGCGCCAGGTCGTTGGCAGTTACGTGTACAGCTTCGACGCCTCGTCCCGAGCCCCTTACCAGCGCTACATCCCGTCCATGCGCACCGCGCAGGACGCGACCGGAGGCGGTGCGTCGAACACGCCGATCTACGATGCGCTGTACTCGGAATACCGCAGGCTGTTCCGAACTCTCCCCGGCGATCGCAGCGGTGAGGAATCGCTGCAGTTCAAGGGGTTCGCGGCCTGGCACTCGGAGTACCCGCCCTTCGCGCCGGGCGGCCGCCACCGCGGTGACCCGGGCGGTGCAACCGGGACCGGCACCGGTGGGACGGGCGGGGTGAACGGCTCGGGCGGCGGGGAAGGCGGTGCCGCGAACGGAACCGGCGGCCGGACCGGGCGGCGCGGCGGCGCCAACGGCGAGGGCCCGGCGGCGCTGCCCCCGGGCCGCGGCGACAACCGGATGCCGTAGCGGGCGGACGCCGCCACAGGCACAGGCACAGGCACACGCACAGCGGCCGAACACAGCAGCCACGGGGCGCGGCAGCCGCCGGGCGCGGTGCTGTCCGGGCGGCCGGGGACACCAGGGCCCGTCCGAACGCCAGGGCCATCGGGCCGCGGCTCGTACCGCCGCGGCCCTCGGTGTCCCGGCGCCGCTACTTCTTCCGGCCCCGCTTCTCCCGGACCCGCACCGACACCTGGATCGGCGTGCCCTCGAAGCCGAACTCCTCGCGCAGCCGGCGCTCGATGAACCGGCGGTAGCCCGCCTCCAGGAAGCCCGAGGCGAAGAGCACGAAGCGCGGCGGCCGGGTGCCGGCCTGGGTGCCGAACAGGATGCGCGGCTGCTTGCCACCGCGGATCGGGTGCGGGTGGGCGGAGACCAGCTCGCCGAGGAACGCGTTGAGCCGCCCGGTCGGCACCCGGGTCTCCCAGCCGGCCAGTGCGGTCTCGATCGCCGGGACCAGCTTCTCCATGTGCCGCCCGGTCTGCGCCGAGACGTTGACCCGGGGCGCCCACTGCACCTGGACGAGGTCGCGTTCGATCTCGCGTTCCAGGTAGTAGCGGCGCTCCTCCTCCATCAGGTCCCATTTGTTGTAGGCGATGACGACGGCCCGGCCGGCCTCGACGGCCATCGAGATGATCCGGGTGTCCTGCTCGGTGAGCGTCTCGCTCGCGTCGACCAGGATCACCGCGACCTCGGCCTTCTCCAGGGCGGCAGCGGTGCGCAGGGAGGCGTAGTAGTCGGCGCCCTCGGTGAGGTGCACCCGTCGCCGGATGCCGGCGGTGTCGATGAACTTCCAGGTCACGCCGCCCAGCTGGATCAGCTCGTCGACCGGGTCACGGGTGGTGCCGGCAATCTCGTCGACGACCACCCGGTCGCTGCCGGCCACCTTGTTCAGCAGCGACGACTTGCCGACGTTGGGGCGGCCGATCAGCGCGACCCGGCGCGGCCCGCCGAGGGCCTCGCCGAAGGTCATCGCGGGCGCCTCGGGCAGCGCCTGCATGATGGCGTCCAGCAGGTCGCCGGTGCCGCGGCCGTGCAGCGACGAGATCGGGTGGGGCTCGCCGAGGCCGAGGTTCCACAGCGTGTACGCGTCGGCCTCGCCGGAGGGCCCGTCGACCTTGTTGGCGGCCAGCACCACGGGCTTACCGGCACGGCGCAGCAGCTTCACGACCGCCTCGTCGGTGTCGGTGGCACCCACGGTCGCGTCGACCACGAAGACCACCGCGTCGGCCGCCTCGATCGCGAACTCGGCCTGCGCGGCCACGGACGCGTCGATGCCGAGCACGTCCTGTTCCCAGCCGCCGGTGTCGACCAGCTTGAAGCGCCGGCCGTTCCAGTTCGCCTCGTAGCTGACCCGGTCGCGGGTGACCCCGGGCCGGTCTTCCACGACGGCCTCGCGGCGGCCGATGATCCGGTTCACCAGTGTCGACTTGCCGACGTTCGGCCGGCCGACAACGGCGAGCACCGGGAGCGGGCCGTGGCCGGCCTCGGCGAGGTCGTCGGCGACTTCCGCCGGGTCGAAGCCCTCCTCCTCGGCGAGCTGCATGAACTCGGCGTATTCGGCGTCGCCGAGCGCGTCGGCGTCGCCGTGTTCGTATCCCTGGTCCATGAGTCTCTCCGTCGATCAGCAAGAAGTACGTGGGGCGCCGTTCCCGTTGCGGCCGGGCGGGGCGCGGGCCCGCGGGCCGGGTCGGCCGGGCGGGCGCGGATCACGCCCGGCCGGTGGCCCGCCTGGCCTCGGCGAGGTGCGCGGTCAGGTGCGCCTGGATGCGTGTGGTGGCTTCGTCGAGTGCGGTACGGGTCCGCCGCCCGCTGCCGTCGCCCGCCTCGAAGGGCTCGCCGTAGACGACGTCGATACGGGCACGCAACGGCGGCAGCCCGCCGACCAGCCGGCCACGGCGGGCGCTGCCGAGGACGGCGACCGGGACGACCGGGGCGCCCGAGCGCACCGCGAAGTACGCCAGCCCGGCCCGCAGCTGCGCGAAGTCGCCGTCACCGCGGGTGCCCTCGGGGAAGATGCCCAGCACGCCGCCCTGCTCCAGCACCCCGAGCGCCGAGGTGATGGCGCCGCGGTCGGCGCCGGAGCGGTCGACCTTGACCTGGCCGATGGAGCGCAGGAACAGGTCGAGCGGGCCGACGAACGCCTCCTTCTTCACCAGGAAGTGCAGCGGCCGCGGGCAGGTGCCGATCAGCATCGGCCCGTCGACGTTGTGGCTGTGGTTGCCCGCGAGGATGACCGGGCCGTGCGCCGGCAGCCGCCAGTCGCCGAGCACCCGCGGCCGCCACAGGCCGTTCATCAGACCGATGCCGATGCCGCGGGCCACGGCGGCACCGCGCGCGCTCGGCAGCGGCTGCACGGGCGGCGGTGCCGCGGACGGCGCGAGGGTCTCGCGCTGCGTACTCACCGAGCCGCTCGCTTCTCCCCGACCAGTGCCACGACCTGCGCCACGACCTGCTCAAGGGTGAGCGCGCTGGTGTCGACCTCTATGGCGTCGTCGGCCCTGGCCAGCGGCGAGGTCTTACGGCCGGAGTCGGCGGCGTCGCGCCGGATCAGGGCGGCCCGGGTGTCGGCGACGGACTGCGCGCCCTTCAGCTCGCCGCTGCGGCGGGCGGCACGGACCTCGGCGGAGGCGGTGAGGAAGATCTTGACGGTGGCGTCGGGCAGCACGGTGGTGCCGATGTCGCGGCCCTCGACCACGATGCCGGCAGGCGCGGCGGCGGCCGCGGCGCGCTGTATCTCGACCAACCGGGTGCGCACCTCGGGCACGGCGCTCACCGCGCTGACCGCGGCGGTGACCTCCTGGGTGCGGATCGGGCCGGAGGCGTCCACGCCGTCCACGGTGATCGCGGGGGCGGCCGGGTCGGTGCCGGCCACGATCGCCGGCTTGCCCGCCTGGTCGGCGATGGCCAGCGGGTCGTCGACGTCCACGCCGTTGGTCAGCATCCACCAGGTGATCGCGCGGTACTGCGCGCCCGTGTCCAGGTAGCTGAGGCCGAGCCGGGCCGCGACCGCCCTGGACGTGCTGGACTTGCCCGTGCCGGAGGGGCCGTCGATCGCGACGATCACCGGATTTGACACAGCGGGTGGCCTTCCTCGTGCACGGATGAGGGTACGGGCGGGCCGGCGGGCGCCGGATGCCATCCCTCAAGGTTACCGGCCCCCCGGGTGGCCCAGCGCCACCCGGGCGGGGCGGGCGGCCGGGCTGGGCACTACTGCCGCAGCGCCCAGCCACGCTCCCGCAGCGCCGCCGACAGGACGGTGGCGCTGCGCGGCTCGACCGTGAGATTCACCAGACCCGCCTGCTGGCCGGTGGAGTGCTCGATCCGCACGTCCTCGATGTTGACGCCCGCGGCACCCGCGTCCGCGAAGAGCCGGGCCAGCTCGCCGGGCTGGTCGCCGATCAGCACGGCGACGATCTCGTACGGCTTGGGGGCGGCGCCGTGCTTGCCGGGGACCTTGGCGCGGCCGGCGTTGCCGCGGCGCAGGATGTCCTCGATGCCGACCGCGCCGCCGCGCCGCTTGTCGTCGTCGGCGGACTGCAGGGCGCGCAGCGCGGTGACGGTCTCGGCGAGGTCGGTGGCCAGGTCGTCGAGCACGTCGGCGACCGGACCGGGGTTCGCGGCGAGGATGTCCATCCACATGCCCGGCTCCGAGCCGGCGACGCGGGTGACGTCGAGGATGCCCTGCCCGCACAGGCGTACGGCGGCGTCCTCGGCGTGTTCCAGGCGGGCGGCGACCATGCTGGAGATGAGCTGCGGGGTGTGCGAGACCAGCGCCACGGCGCGATCGTGCGCGTCGGCGTCCATCACGACGGGGACCGCGCGGCACAGGGCGACCAGTTCCAGGGCGAGGTTGAGCACCTCGGTGTCGGTGCCCGCGGTGGGGGTGAGCACCCAGGGGCGGCCCTCGAAGAGGTCGGCGGTCGCCGCCAGCGGGCCCGAGCGCTCCCGGCCCGCCATGGGGTGGGTGCCGATGTAGCGGGTGAGGTCGCAGCCCATAGCGTCCAGCTCGCGGCGCGGGCCGCCCTTGACGCTGGCCACGTCGAGGTAGCCGCGGCCCAGGCCGTCGCCGATCGCTTCGGCGAGGGTGGTGGCCACGTGGGCCGGCGGCACGGCGACGATCACCAGGTCCACGGGCCGCGGCGGCTGCCCTGAGCTGCCCGCGCCGAGCGCCTCGGCGGTACGGGCGGCGGATTCGTCGTGGTCCTTCAGGTACACGTCGACGCCACGGCCGTTGAGGGCGAGCGCGGCCGACGTGCCCATCAGGCCGGTTCCGATGACGAGGGCGGTCCTCACGAAGCGGTGTCCTTGCGGGTGCTGAGGCGGGAGTACGGGGTGCGGCGTACGGGCCGGAGTACGGTACGGCGGTCCGCGTCCAGCGTAGCCAGCCGCGAGGTGCCGGCGCGGGGTCGACCGCGGGCCGAGACGGGGCGGCGCCGTACGGCGCCCGGGACCGTACCAGCGCGGGCGGGGCAGGAGGACATGCTCGGGACCCCTGGATTCCCGGGCGTCCCGTCGGCCTCGTAGGTCCCAGGTCGCATGCGCCCACCGCACGGAACACGAAAAGCGCGCGCCCGGTCCGATCAGATGACCATAATCGCCCTCATGCGCGATTCGCTGGGGGACGACGTGGGGCACGAACTGGTCAGGGACCACACGGTCTACACGTGCGTGATGGGCTCACGCGCCTTCGGACTGGCCACGGACGCCAGCGACACGGACCGGCGCGGGGTGTTCGTGGCGCCGACCCCGCTGTTCTGGCGGCTGGACAAGCCGCCCACCCATGTCACGGGGCCGCAGGACGAGCAGTTCTCCTGGGAGCTGGAGCGCTTCTGCGTGCTCGCGTTGCGCGGCAACCCGAACGTCCTGGAGTGCCTGCACTCCCCCATCGTCGAGCACACCGACGCCACCGGCCGCGAGCTGCTCGATCTGCGCGACGCGTTCCTCTCCCGCCGCGCCGAAGCTGCCTTCCGCGGGTACGCCGCCCAGCAGCTCGGCAAGCTCGAGGCCGATCTCCGCACCCATGGCCGGCCCCGCTGGAAGCACGCGATGCACCTGCTGCGGCTGCTGCTGAGCTGCCGCGACCTGCTGCGCACCGGTCGGCTCGGCATCGACGCGAGCGAGCACCGCGACCGCCTCCTGGCGGTCAGGCGCGGCGAACTCGGCTGGGACGAGATCCGCGCCTGGACCCGCACCCTCCACGAGGAGATCGACGCCGCCGCCACCCGCACCCCCCTGCCGCCCGAGCCGGACCGCACCCGCGTCGAGGACTTCCTGATCCGCGTCCGCGGCACCTCGGCCGCCCCCACCCTGCCGCCGCTGGTCCCGGACGTCACCCGCTCCTCATAGCCGTTCCGTCCACGGCTGCATGGCGAGGCGGCGGTCACCGGTAAGTGGCCGCCGCCTGGATCGCGCCCCTTACAGGTCGACCTCGCGCATGAGCATGCCGACCTCGGTGTTGGTGAGGCGGCGCAGCCAGCCGGACTTCTGGTCGCCGAGCGGGATCGGTCCGAAGCTGGTGCGCACCAGCTTGTCGACAGGGAAGCCGGCCTCGGCGAGCATGCGGCGCACGATGTGCTTGCGGCCCTCGTGGAGGGTGACCTCGACCAGGTAGTTCTTGCCGGTGTTCTGCACGATCCGGAAGTGGTCGGCGCGCGCCCAGCCGTCTTCCAGCTCGATGCCGTTCTTGAGCTGCTTGCCCAGGTCCCGGGGCAACGGGCCCTGGATGGCGGCGAGGTAGGTCTTCTTCACGCCGTAGCGCGGGTGGGTCAGCCGGTGGGCCAGCTCGCCGTGGTTGGTGAGCAGGATCAGGCCCTCGGTCTCGGTGTCGAGCCGGCCGACGTGGAAGAGCCGGGTGTCGCGGTTGGTGACGTAGTCGCCGAGGCACTGCCGCCCGTCGGGGTCCTCCATCGTGGAGACGACCCCGGCCGGCTTGTTGAGCGCGAAGAACAGGTACGACTGCGTGGCGACGGTGAGGCCGTCGACCTTCACCTCGTCGTGGTCCGGGTCGACCCGCATGCCCTGCTCGGTGACGATCTCGCCGTTCACCTCGACCCGGAGCTGCTCGATCAGTTCCTCGCACGCCCGGCGCGAGCCCATGCCGGCCCTGGCCAGCACCTTCTGCAGCCGCTCGCCCTCCTGCTCGGCGCCGGGGAACGTCTTGGGCGTCTTGACCTGCGGCTTGTTGTGCCGTTCACGGTTGCGCTGCTCGATCTGGGCGTCGAGTTCGCGCGGCCGGGCCGGGACCGGCTTACGGCCACGGTTGCCGGTCGGCCGGGCACCGGGCTTCGCGCCGCTCGCGTCCTTGGTGCGGGGCATGCCGCCGGGCTTGTTCGCACCGGACTGGCCGGTGCCGCCGACGTCGTAGCGGCGCTCCTCCGGACGCGGCTTGCGGGGACGCCCCGGCTCCTCGCCGCGCCGGTCGGCGGAGCCGCCACCGCTGCCGCTGCGGGGTTTCCGGTTGCCGCCGCTGTTCCTGTCGCTGCTTCGCATCAAGGTTCCGTAATCGAGGTGATCGAGTTCGAGTTCGTCGGTGGATCGTCCGGGGCGTCCGGGTCGAAGGACGGAAGCCCTTCCGCGGACTCCGCCTCGACCGCTTCCGCCTCCGGCAGGAACGGGGCGAGCTCCGGCAGCTCATCAAGGCTGCGCAGGCCCATACGTTCCAGGAAGTAGTTCGTCGTCCTGTACAGGATCGCACCTGTCTCGGGTTCCGTCCCACCTTCCTCCACGAGCCCGCGCTGGAGCAGGGTCCGCATCACGCCGTCGCAGTTCACTCCGCGCACCGCCGAGACCCGGGACCGGCTCACCGGCTGCCGGTACGCCACCACGGCCAGCGTCTCCAGCGCGGCCTGGGTCAGCCGGGCGTGCTGGCCGTCCAGCACGAAGCTCTCCACCGCCGGGGAGAAGGCCGGGCGGGTGTAGAACCGCCAGCCGCCCGCGACCAGCCGCAGGTCAAAGCCCCGGCCTTCCCGTGTGTAGTCGTCGGACAGCTCGCGCAGCGCCTTGCCGACCGCCCGCCGCGGCCGGTCCAGCACCTTCGCCAGGTGCTCCTCGGTCGCGGGCTCGTCCACCACCATCAGCACCGCCTCCAGCGCCGGTTTCAGTTCCAGCTCGGCGGTCGCGGCGCCGAGCAGCCCGGCCGGGGCGGGTTCGCCGGCGGCAGCAGCGGCGTCGGCGGCGGCCCGCGTGAGGTCGGTCACGTCGGTCATCACTGCTCTCCCTTCCCGGCGGTACCGGGCTCGGTGGTGTCGTCGGCGGCACGGCTCCCCGCGGGACGGCTGCCGCCCGCCGGGGCTGCCTCCTGGTCGAACTCGTCGGTCACCAGGGGTGGCTCGTCCTCGGCCGCGCCCGTCCAGCGCACCTGGAGCGCGCCCAGCGCCTCCTCCTGGTCCAACGCGACCGCCGTCTCCCGGTACAGCTCCAGCAGCGCCAGGAAGCGGGCCACGACCGTGAGCGTGTCCGCCGCGTCCGCGGTCAGCTCGCCGAAGCTCACCGCGCCCCGCTCGCGCAGTATCGCGATCACATGCTCGGCCTGCTCCCGCACGCTCACCAGCGGCGCGTGGATGTGGTCCACGTACACCTGTGGCTTCGGCTTGGGCTGCATCGCCTTCACCGCGAGGCGCGCGAACCGCTCGGGGCCGATGCTCAGCACCACCTCCGGCAGCAACTCCGCGTGCTGCGGCTCCAATCCGACGGTACGGGGGTGGCGCAGCGCCTCCTGCTCCAGCCGTTCCGCGAAGATCGCCGCGATCTGCTTGTACGCGCGGTACTGGAGCAGCCGTGCGAACAGCAGGTCCCGCGCTTCCAGCAGGGCGAGATCCGCCTCGTCCTCCACCTCCGCGGCGGGCAGCAGCCGGGCCGCCTTCAGGTCCAGCAGCGTGGCCGCGACCACCAGGAACTCCGTGGTCTGGTCGAGGTCCCAGTCCGCACCCATCGCGTGGAGGTGCGCCATGAACTCGTTGGTCACCTTCGACAGTGCGATCTCGGTCACGTCGAGCCGGTGCTTCGAGATCAGCTGGAGCAGCAGGTCGAACGGTCCCTCGAAGTTGGAGAGCCGCACGGTGAAACGGTCGCCGGCGGTTGCAGGTTCGGCCTCACCCGTCCCCCCGGGTCCTCCCGCCGCCACGGGTTCGGCTTCCTCCGCGACCTCGGGCACCTCCGCCGTCACGGGCTCGGCTTCCTCCGCCGCCTGTTCCGGGGCAGCGGTCGGTTCCGCCTCGGCGGCGGGGCCGCGGCCGAGGCTGCGGCGGCGGGCGGCGGGTGAGGTGGGCATCGAGGTCCTGGTCGGCGACGTGGTGTAAGCAGGCTACTCGCCGTAGCAGGTTGCGCCCCGTGCCCGGGAACCGCGCCGCCGTGGCCGGTCGCGCAGTTCCCCCGCCCCTGCCTACACCTACAGGGCCGGCGGCGTTTCGCCGGACGGACCGGAAGGAGCCGCGCGCATCAGGGGCGCGGGGGGCACCTCCCGGCGGAGCCAGCGGGAGAACTGCGCGACAAGCCACCTGGCCGGGCGGGCCGGGCGGTTCCGCTGAGGTGTCAACGGCCGCGCAGACGGCGGACCAGAATGCTCGCGTCTCCACGGGATTCGAGATCGGCCAGCACGACGGCGACCGCCTCCCGGACGATCCGGCCACGGTCGATCGCCAGGCCGTGCTCGCCGCGGAGCACCAGGCGGGCGTGCTCCAGGTCCATCAGCTCCTCCGCGGAGACGTAGACCGTGATCTTCTCGTCGTGGCGCTCGCGCCCGCTGGGCCTGCGGTTCTGCCGGGGCGCCTTGCGCCGGGCGGGCCCGGGCGGCTGGGGCGTCGCGGTGATCGGCGGCGGCGTGGGCTTCTGCGAGCTGACCGTCGCGGTGGCCACGGGGGTGGCCGTGGTGGCTGCCTGCACCGTGCCGTTGCGCTCGGGGCCGCGCTCCCCGATGGTGGGCCGGCGCGGGCCGGGCGGGACCTGGTGCGCGCCGTCGCGGCCGGTGTGCTCGTCGCTCCGCGCGGGCGCGGACCCGTTCGCCGTGGGGACGTTGGGCCCGGCGCCGTTGCCCTGCGAGCCCGGTCCGCCGGACCGCGCGTCGGCGTCCGCCTCGGCGCCGTGCGACGGCGGGGGTGCCTGGAGCGCCGCGCCGCCGGTGGTCCGGAACAGCTCGTCGGCGCCCGGCAGACTCACTCGGCGTGGCACCGGGCGAGCACCTCCCTGGCGAGTTGGCGATAGGCGGCGGCACCGACGGAGTTGGACGCGTACGTGGTGATCGGCTCGCCGGCCACGGTGGTCTCCGGGAAGCGCACGGTACGGCCGATGACGGTGTGGAAGACGTGGTCGTCGAACGCCTCGACCACCCGGGCCAGCACCTCGCGGCTGTGCACGGTGCGCGAGTCGTACATCGTGGCGAGGATGCCGTCGAGTTCGAGTTCGGGGTTGAGCCGCTCGCGGACCTTCTCGATGGTCTCGGTGAGCAGCGCGACCCCGCGCAGCGCGAAGAACTCGCACTCCAGCGGCACGATCACCGAGTGCGCCGCGGTCAGCGCGTTGACGGTGAGCAGGCCGAGCGAGGGCTGGCAGTCGATGACGATGTAGTCGTAGTCGGACAGCAGCGGCTTGAGGGCGCGCTGGAGCGCGGACTCGCGGGCCACCTCGCTGACCAACTGCACCTCGGCGGCGGACAGGTCGATGTTGCTCGGCAGCAGGTCCATGCCGGGCACCGCGGTCTTCAGCAGCACCTCGTCGGCGGCGAGCCCGCGTTCCATCAGCAAGTTGTAGACGGTGATGTCGAGTTCCATCGGGTTGACCCCGAGGCCGACCGACAGGGCGCCCTGCGGGTCGAAGTCGACGAGCAGCACGCGGCGGCCGTACTCGGCGAGCGCGGCACCCAGGTTGATGGTCGAGGTGGTCTTGCCGACCCCGCCCTTCTGGTTGCACATCGCGACGATCTTCGCCGGGCCGTGGTCGGTGAGCGGGTTCGGGATCGGGAAGTACGGCAGCGGGCGGCCGGTGGGGCCGACGCGTTCGCGGCGCTGACGGGCGGCGTCGGGCGCGAGCGTGGCGGCGTACTCCGGGTCCGGCTCGTATTCGGCGTCCGGGTCGTAGAACTGACCGTCTTGGAGGTCGTGGTCGTCGTAAGGAGCCATGGCGTAACCGGGGTTTGTCTCCGTGGTCGTCGTCTCGGGCCGGCGGGACTCGAAGGTACGGACCGCAACGGAACCGACGGTCGTTCCTGGTTGGCCACCCCCGGGAGCAAATGTCGACTCATTCACAAGTCGTCTTACCTCCTTGGTGACCAGGAAACATCTAGATAGGTCAGCGTGACTACAGCCGACGTTTCGCGACTCTATGGCGTGTCGGTGGTCCGCAGCAACACAATCCGCCGGACACGGCATGATGTGTCGGGAACCGAACATCCCGCTGTCAAGGGCGTAACCACGCGAACGGCGGGGTCTCGATGGACAAGACCCCGCCGTGCAGGCGCAGTTGGCGCAAGGTGCCGATGAGTGACGTTTTTTCGGGGTGCCGGCGCTCAGCCCAGCAGGGTGTGCAGGTCAGTGCTGTCGAGGCCGTGCGCCTCGGCGACGGGGCCGTAAACGACCTGTCCCTCATGGGTGTTGAGGCCGAGGGCGAGCGCCGCGTCACGCCGCAGTGCTTCGCGCCAGCCGCGGTCGGCGAGTTCGACGATGTACGGCAGCGTCACGTTGGTGAGTGCGTAGGTCGAGGTGTTGGGCACCGCGCCGGGCATGTTGGCCACGCAGTAGAAGACCGAGTCGTGGACGGTGAAGGTCGGTTCGGCGTGCGTGGTGGGACGCGAGTCCTCGAAGCAGCCGCCCTGGTCGATCGCGATGTCGACAAGTACTGATCCCTGCTTCATCCGAGAGACCAGGTCGTTGGTGACCAGCTTGGGCGCCTTGGCGCCGGGCACCAGCACCGCGCCGATGACGAGGTCGGCGTCGAGGACGGCCTGCTCCAGCGCGAGGGCGTTGGAGGTGACGGTCTGCACGCGGTTGCCGAACACCTTGTCGGCCTCGCGCAGTTTGTCGACATCCTTGTCGAGCAGGGTGACGTGGAAGCCGAGACCGAGCGCGATGGTGGTGGCGTGCCAGCCGGAGACGCCCGCGCCGATCACCACGGCACGGCCGGACTTCACCCCGGGCACTCCGCCGGGCAGCACACCGCGGCCGCCGGCCGAGCGCATCAGGTGGTAGGCGCCGACCTGCGGGGCGAGCCGCCCGGCGACCTCGGACATCGGGGCGAGCAGCGGCAGCCGGCGGCCGGGAGTCTCGACCGTCTCGTAGGCGATCGCGGTGGTGCCGGACTCCAGCAGCGCGTCGGTGCAGGCGCGGGAGGCGGCCAGGTGCAGGTAGGTGAAGAGCACCTGGTCCTTGCGCAGCCGGTGGTATTCCTCGGCGACCGGCTCCTTGACCTTCAGCAGCAGGTCGGCGGCGCTCCACACCTCGTCGGCGTAGGTGAGGACGGCCGCGCCCGCGGCGGCGTACTCCTCGTCGGGGATGGACGAGCCGCCCCCGGCACCCTGCTCGACGACAACCTCATGGCCGTGCCGGACCAGTTCGTGCACACCGGCCGGGGTGATGGCCACGCGGAACTCGTTGTTCTTGACCTCGCGGGGGATGCCCACCTTCACGTCGATCACGGTCCTTGCACTCAGGAGGTTCGGGAGGGTGCGTCCATATATCCGGTGTACGGACATGGTGCAGCATCGCGCGACACACCGGATGTGCCCGGCATGTGCGCGGCGAAACTCAGTCTAGTGAAGGAAGAGCCGGTGTCCAGCCTTACAAAGTGGTGGGTTTGGCGGAGACCATTGGCAGTTTCGTAGGCTCGCGGCGCCTGAGAACGAGAACTGCCGGTCAGTACCAGGGTCAGAGCCCGGGGCCGGAACCCCCGAGCCGGAAACCCGGGCCGGAACTCCTGGCCGCAAGCCCGGGTCGGCGTCCCGGTCAGAACGCCGGGAGCTCGCCGGCGCGGAGCAGGCGGCGGGCGGCGGCACGTTGGAGGTCGGCGCCCCCGGTGTCGCCGAGGTGCTGCAGCGCGTCGGCCAGCCGCAGCAGCACCGCGGCCTCCAGCCGGCGCTCGCCGACCTGGCGGGCGTAGTACAGCGCGTCCCGGCAGGTGCGCAGGGCGTCCTCGGGCAGGCCCGCGTACTCCTGGACCCGGGCCGCCTCGGCCAGCGCCCGTGCCTGCGAGGCCAGGTCGCCAACCCTGCGGTGCGCCCCGGCCGCCGCGCGCCACTCCCGCAGCGCCTGGCCGTGGTTGCCGAGATAGGTCAGGACGGCGCCGATCCGGGCGTGCAGCCGCGCCTGGTCGACGAGTTCGTCGCGGCCCCGGCGCAGCGCGAGCGCGCGGCCGAACCAGTCGCCGGCCCGCGACAGGTCACCGAGTTCGAGGTAGCAACCGCCGATGGCCTCCAGCACGCGGCCCTCGGCCCCGGTGTCGTCGGCGGCTCGGGCGGCTTCGAGCGCCTTGCGGTACGCGGCGACGGCGTGATCGGTGCGGCCCGCCTCCGCGTCCAGGTCGGCCAGGTTGATCAGCGCGGCGGCCTTCTCGCGCGGCAGGTGGCGGCGCTCGGCGACGGCGAGGGCCAGGGTGTGCAGTTCGTAGCGGTCGGCGCGGGCCGAGGTGCGGAGGGGTCCGGGGCCGGGCCCGCCGGGCAGCGCGAGCAGGGCGCGGACCAGCGCGGCGATCAGCCGGCGGGCGAGCGTGTCGAGTTCGCCGTCGGCAACGGCGGCGCGGGCCGCGGCCATCAGCGCCGGACGGCGGGCCAGCAGCCAGTCGACCGCGGCCGAGGGCGAGGCGAACCGTACGGTGCCCGGCAGCGCGTCCGCGCCGCCCTCGCGGGCCAGCGCAACCCGGCACGACTCCAGCAGCCGTACGGTCCGCTCCAGCATCCGGGCCCGGGCCAGCGTGATGTCCTGCGGGCGGTCGGTGCCGGCCAGCAGCGCGCGCAGCAGCGGTTCGAGGCAGCCCGGCACCCGGTACAGGCCGTCGGCGGGGCCGCGGACCAGCAGCGCGGAGTCGGCGAGGCCGGCGAGGGCGCGGTCGGCGGCGTCCACCGCGCAGCCGGCCAGCGCGGAGGCGACGTGGGCGTCGATGCTGCCGGCCGGGGCGAGCACGAGGCTGCGCAGGAGGCGGGCGACGGCGGGCGGAAGGGTGCCGTAGGCCGCCCGGAAGGCGCGCAGCAGTTCCGGTGGGGCGGTGGGGCGACGTACGGCGGCGGGCTGTTCGGGGGCCGCGGCACCGTCCGGGGCGTCACCCGTGGCAGGAGCGGTGGGAGCGGGTGCGGGCAGCGCGAGCAG
>NZ_JACEGK010000141.1:0-15485 GCF_056859195.1 Streptomyces sp. NH27 | reverse complement strand
GCGGTGGGAGCCGCCGCTGCGATGGCCGCAGTGCTTCCGCTGGTACTGCACTCCGCGCACGGCGCCGACCGCGGCCGTTCCGCCGCCTCACGCCCGCAGCCGACGGCCACGGCCGTCGTCGGTGCCACGGCCGCGACCACGGCGCCGGCGAGCCCTTCCCCCTCCACGGCGGCATCCGGCAGGAAGACCGCCCCGGGCGCCGCGTCCACCGCGTCCACCGCGTCCACCACGGCGCCGACCGAGGGCAGCTCCGAACCACCGGTCCAGGTGACCGTGTTGTCGGACAACTGGGACACCCAGTGCGGCCAGTGGTTCCTGCTCCAGCAGCAGCCCGGAAAGGTCCCGCCGCCGCCTTCGCTGCAGCAGGACGACGCGTGGGCCGGCGCGCTCGGCGGCGTACCGGCCGGGGACCTGCGGCTCCAGGTGACCGCGCAGAGCGTGTCCGGGCAGCCGGTGGTGCTGCACGCGCTGTACGTGCGGGTCGTCAGCAGTACGGCCGCGCCGAAGGGGAACGGCTACACCCCCGGTTCGGGATGCGGCGGCGGGCTCGACCCCGCGTCGTTCGCCGTCGACCTCGACACGACCGCCCCCCGTGCCCACCCGGTGCGCGGCTACGTGGACGACGGCTCGGCGCCCGTGCTGTCCACCTTCCCCTTCCAGATCGCCCACGACTCGCAGGTCCTCGACGTGGACGCGCACACCTCGGACCGCGACGTCAGCTGGTACCTGGAGCTCGTCTGGAGCTGTGGCGACCGCCAGGGCACCCTGCGGATCGACGACCACGGCAAGCCCTTCCGCACGGTGGGACTGAAGAACGACCCCACCTACTTCTACGACGGCAACGCCTGGTCGCCGTCGTCCCCGCAGAGCTGACCAGCGGCCGAGCCGACCACGCCGCAGGGCCGACCACGCCGCAGGGCCGACCACGCCGCAGGGCCGACCGGCCGCGTACCGCGACCGGCCGGCCCTGACGTCACAAGACGGGCGACGTCACAGGGTGTGGGACGTCAGCGTGTGGTGGCCGGGGCCGACGTGTCCCACGCGGACCGTCGTGCCGTCGGCGCTGACCTGCGCGCCGCCCACCGCCCGGGTGCCGTTCCAGACCGTACGGCCGTCGAGTTCGACCCGGACCTTGTGCCCGTTCGTCGGGACGGCGAGTTCGCCGACCGTGCCGCGCGGGGCGACGGCGGTCAGGGTGAAGCCGTGCGACGAGGACCGCCAGGAGGCGGTGATGTCGCCGTGCGGGGTCGGGACGCTGCCCTGCGCCCAGGTCAGACCGCCGGGGGCCGGCACGATCGAGTAGCCGGAGAAGCCGGCACCGGTCGGCTTGACGCCCAGCACCTGCGTGGTGAGGGAGATGGTCGGGCCGGCTGCCCAGCCGTGCGCGAGGCTGGTGAACTGCGCGATGCCCGGGTCGCCGTCGAGGTTCGCCTTCTCCCACAGCGTGCCGCCGGGGTCCTCGCCGAGCTGGTGACCCCAGAAGGTCCGCATGAGCTGGAGCGCCTGCTGCTGCTCGGTGCCGCTGGGGTCGGGCACGTCCAGGCGGGCGCTCGCCTCGAAGCCGCTGGGCAGCGGCTCGTAGAAGGGCTGGATGGAGGCGTTGGGGGTGCTGGGCGAGACGGTGAGGGAGCCGTAGCTGCTCCAGTTGTTCTTCCGCAGGTAGTCCATGGCCTGCGCGGACTGGCCGCTGCTCGCGATGCCGGTGAGCACGGCGGCGGCGTTGGCGTCCTGCGGGTACGCATTCGGGATCTCGGTGGAGAGCCGGTACGCGCCGGTCGTGGCGTCCCAGAGCTGGGAGTTGATCGCGTTCTTCACGTCGGTGGCGCGGCCGGCGTACGTACGGGCGTCGGTGGCGTCGCCGCGGGAGGTGGCCAGCGCCGCCATCTCGTCGAGGTTCCGCTTGTACAGCGCGTTGACGTACGTCTCGTGGCCGCAGTCGCTGTAGCCGTAGTGGCCGCAGGAGTTGGCGCTCGCGAAGGAGATCAGCCCGTTGCTGTCCTCGGCGCGGACCGACTCAAGCCAGGCCATCGCCTTGGTCAACTGGGGCCACCACTTGGCGAGATAGGCCCGGTCGCCGGTGTAGAGCCAGTGTTCGTAGTGGTTGTGGACGAACCACGTGACGTACTCGCCGTAGGTGCGGATCTCGTCCTGGTTGTGCTGGCCGACCAGGCTCTCGGCGGGCACGTAGCCGTCGGAGAGCTGCTGGGAGCCCAGCGAGGACAGCGAGTTGTCGACCGCGGGCACGTCGTCGGTGCTGAGGTACGTGACCGGGGCCTGGATGGCGAGGTCGCCCTGCCAGACGACCCGGTCGCGCTTGGCGCCGTCGAAGATGACCTCCTGCCGGGGGTCGGCGCCGGGCACCTGTGCGTCGGAGTGGTCGGCCTCGCCGGTCTGGTAGGGCCAGTTCTTGGCGGTGTCGGACATCCAGGTGTCCAACTGGACCGTGTACGCGCCGCTGTACCAGATCTTGTTCAGCTCGTTGTCGCTGGACAGGAACCAGCCCTGGTAGTCGGCCGGGTCGGACTGCTTCGGCGCGGCCGAGAAGTCGAGGGAGACGGCGCCGAGATCGACCCAGCCGGGTCCGTCGAGGAAGACGGTGGCGTAGCGGAAGCCGCCGCGCAACTGGCTGTCGGTGAGGGTGGCCGGGAGCTTCGCCGGGTCGATGGTGAAGGTGTGGCTGTCGGCGTCGTAGGTGTACGGCTGGCCGGGGTAGCCGTTCCAGATGTTGGCGGTGTCGCAGCCGGGGGCGACCGCGTCCTCGCCGTTGTTGCTCTGCGCGGGGGAGGCCGCGAACTGCTTCGACTCGCTGAAGCACACGTGCAGTTGAGGCGGCGTCTTCGACGCGCCGGCCACCCGTATCCGGAACTTGCCGCCCACGTCCTTGCCGAAGTCCAGTGTCACCAGCGGCGATTGGGTGCGGTCGCCGGAACTGGTCAGCCGCAGCGGCTTGTTGCCCTTGCCGAGCAGCGCCTTCGGGTCGCCCTGGACGGAGCCGCCCCGGGCGGAGACGGACGACACCGAGACCGGCTCGACGACGTGGCCCTGGGGAGCGAGGACATAGGGTCGCCAGTCCCCCTGCCGGGGCTGGTAACCGGTGTCGGTCCACGGGTTCTTCGCCGGGTGCGCGGCGCCGTGCGCGGACTGCGCCACCGCCGCGTTGACCGTCAGCATGCTGATCAGAGTGACACCGGCGGACACCGCGGCCAGCGTTCCTCTGCTCCTCGATCTGTGGATCATGTCCCCTCTTCCCGTTCCCCACGCGTGATGGCGGCATGGCGCCGGCTCGTACGGCCCAACTGCCCCCGATGCGGACTGAGACGATTCAATCCGCCAGCGCACGCTAGCCCCGGCGTTGCGTTCAATCAACAGTTCAACCAGGAATGATCTGCGCCGACGGTTCCGGTGGGCGGGAGTTGGTGGTCCTCTGCCCGATTGAAAGCTTCAATACGGGCGCCCGTCGGCGGCACCTCGGCCCGCGGGCGGGAGTTGGGTGAGCGGTGCGCGGGCGCTGCGTGGGTGCCGGGCCGGAGCCGCCGGGCCAGGATGACGGGCCAGGCGTCTTGTGGGGCGTTCGGAACGGGTGGGACGCTGGGTTACGAGCGGCACGAGCCATCGACCCGGGGGACGCGAAGTCGTGGTGGAAGTAGTTCAGTTACGGGCGGGCCGGAGTCGGGCACGGACGGTGGGGCGGGCTGCCGTCCGCACGTGGCTGCGCGCCCTGACGGTGCTGCTGCTGGCCTTCGCCACGACCGTTGCCGTGGCGCCGTACGGCGTGGCCGACGGCACGAAGCCGGCCGGTGCGGCGCAGGGCACCGACCTCTCCAAGCGCTACGACAACCCCCTGCTCAGCCCGCCGCTCCTGCCGGTGGCGCAGCTGCGGATGGCGCTGTACGACGAACTCCCCAAGGGGGACAAGGACAAGGCGTTCGACCCGGCGCGCAACGGCGCCGTCGTCTTCCTCGACCCCTTGCTGCTGACCCCCGAGCAGATCCAGCAGCTCGCGGTGGCGACCGCCACCTTCGGCGTCACCGGCAGGAACGCCTGGCAGGCGTCGGTCGCCGAGGTCGACCCTCTGAAGAGCTACCTGTCACCGGAGCTGGTCGAGCGGTTGAAGCAGGCGAACAGCCGGCACCTGATGGCGCTTTCCGCGCTGAACAGCCCCAAGGGCCAGCACTCCGAGGTGGTGCTCCAGCGAGTCCTCGACAAGCTCGGCATCCCCTGGCAGGCGATCGCCCTCGCGGGGTCCGAACGCCGGCAGTGCGCCAGGTGCTCTCCTCTCTACCACCCCGAGACGCCCCTCGTCTTCGGGCACGTCTACGACCTGAGCGTCGCGGAGACCGCCCGGATGAACAAGGACATCGCGGCGGCCCGCCAGACGGTGGCCGCCAAGGGACCCAAGGCGCAGGACCGGGCCGAGCAGAGAGTCAAGAACCAGTACCAGACGTACCGGGAAGACCGGGACGGCCGTGCCAAGCAGCAGTTGGCGCTCGACATGGAGGGTGTGAAGGAGGAGATGGCGAAGCAGGCCGCCTCGACTCCCGCACCGCTGTTCACCACACCGTCCTCCCCCTGCGCGACGTCCGGCGCGAAGTCGCAGGGCCTGGGCGGGCAGAGCGGCGCGACCTCACCTGGGCTCGTCCTCGCGGCGGCGCAGATCAGGGCCGGCGGACCCTGCGACGAGGACGAGGGCACGTCGCAGTCCGCGAACGCCACCGGCCTGGGCCCCACCCTCAGCCGTCCCGGCCAGGCCGACGGCGGCATCGACTTCTCCACCCTGGAACTGCGCTACCTCGCCGACCCCGGTGACGGCAGCGGCCTGCAGTACTCCTTCAGCGCCGACCTGGACCCCTTGAAGGGGGACACCCGCCAGTCCACCGGCATCACGGCCGCGTCCGAGAGTTCCGACGCGTTCTTCGTCTGGCTGGAGTTGGACCCCTCGGCGTTCTGGGTCAACCTCAACCCCACCGAGCCGGACCGGATCGTCGACGCCAAGCTGGGCCGTACCGACGCCGGGCGCGTCATGCTCCAGGCGGACCTGCAGATGAAGAAGAGCATCGGCACCCTCATCCACCCCGACACCGCGCTGGGCAAGCGGTTCTGGGGACAGATGGCGGGCAACTGCATGTCGTACCGGACCTGGATCGTGCCCGCACCCGCCAAGGTGCACCAGGACGGCGACAAGCTCTACATCCTCGACGCGCCCCTGAACGTCGAGATGGAGACGCAGTACCTCAAGCTGCACGGCACGGCCGCCGCCGCGTCCTGCCCGAAGCAGGACAAGGCCACCGAGACCCACAACGAGCAGCTCTTCCGCAGCCTGGTGCTGCCCGAGCTCAAGCACGAGATCAACACCGCCCCCGCGTACGCGGACCTGCGCCGCGTCTACCTCGCCCGGGTCGCCGCCGAGTGGTACCGCGACCTCAGCCGCGACCGGCACACCGCGTACGGCGACCTCGTCGACAAGGGCGACATCGGCGACTGGACGACCGCGACGGGCTGGAAGCCCACCGACACCTTCCACGACTACGTGGACTCGTACACCAAGGGTGAGTTCAACGTCACCCACAAGACCACCGAGGGCGACACGGTCTACACCCGCACCTACGTCTACGGCGGCGTCGACCTGACGAAGGTGCCCTTCCAGCAGGTCGATGGCTCCGGGTTCACGGCGCACTACGCCCAACTGCCTTCCAGCGTCGGTCAGTCGCTGAACAAGCCCTCGGCGGACAGCGGTTCGCACACGGTCTGGCTCGGCGCACCCACCCCGCGGCAGGTGTCCGCGGCCTCGGCGCACCACGGCATCTCCCTCGCCTCCTTCAAGGTCGTGATCCGGGCGCTGCCCGAACTGGTGCTGCTGGCACTGGTGTTGGTCTTCTGGCGGCGGCGCAGGGTGGCCGCTGCCGGCCCGGCCGCCGCGCGCCGCGGGCCGCTGCGCCGATCCGCCCGCACGTCGCACCCGCCACGCGCCCGGGTACGGATGCCGGTGCCGGTGCGGACCCGGAAGCAGCCGCGGTCCCAGCAACACGGGCAGGAACCGCCGGCCGCGCAACCGGCCGCCGTCACACCGCCATCGGCGCCGAAGCCGTCCGCCGCGGCCCCCGCGACCCTGCCCGCCGCCGGGGAGTACACCTCCGAGCACCTCGCGCGCGTCACCCGCCACCTGGCGCGCCCCGAACTCGACCGCTTCACCCCGAACGACGCCATGGTCGCCGGCATCCGGCAGGCGCTGGCCGCCGGCCGCACGCTCGGCGAGGGCGAGGTCGACTTCCTGCGCCACCAGCTCACCGAGGCCCGGCTGATGGACGGCGGCGCGAGCCCGGAGGACGCGTACGAGGAGGCGCTGCGCAGCCATCCGCCGGCCAGGAACTACACCCCCGAGGTGATCGACCGGTACCCCGGGCTGTTCAACAACGCCTGGCGGCGCGCATGGGGGCTGGAGCCCCGGTGATCATCAGCAGGCTGGGCGGCCGGCGCGCCGCGATCCGCCCCGACGAGCCCACGGCCGCGTACACCGCCGTGCACACGGCGCGCCGCGAACGGCCCGGCGCCGACCGCCGCGGCCGGCCGGTGCGGACCGTGGTGGAACTGCGCCGGTCGTTCGGCGGCACCACGATGCGGGCCCTGCTCGGCGCCGCGTTCGAGCCGGCCGCGCCGGGGACCGCGACCGTCTTCGAGCTGCGGCACGGCACGCCGCTGGACCTGGACGCGGCCCGCGCGTGCCGCAGCGAACTCGGCGGCCCGCTGACGGCCGGACTGCCCTCCGACTTCGCCCCGGCCGTACTCGACGCGCTGGTGGGCGCGCCCGGCGAACGGCCTTTGCCCGCAGGGCTGTTGCGGGTGGACCGGGCAGGATTCGACGCGCTCGCCTCCGGCGAGACCGCGTTCATCCTCGCAGCGGGCCTGCTGCGGCTGGCCGTTGACGCGCTGGCCCGCGGCGGCGACGCGATCGCCGTGACCCGGTCCGCGCTGAACCGCTGGTGAAGCGGGACACACACCGCGCGCCCCGGCAACTGCCGGTAGGGCTGCCGGGGCGCGGCATCATCCGGCCGGCGTCGGCCGTGCTGGCTTCGTTCACGTTCGGCGGCAGCGTTTGTCGACGAGTTTGAGCAGCAGTTGGCGATCAGGACACCAGTGATGACCAGCCCCACCCATGCCATGGCCCTGCGCACGACGGCCACCGCCTTCGACTCCCAGCGCGGCAGAGCCTGGTGGAGAGCACCTGTCCGAAGGTGCCGCATTCCCCACCAGATGGCGATCGGCACCGTTGTCGACTGGGCATACGGGCAGGATCGCGTACTATGCGGTCACAACGCCCAGGAAGCGCAACACCGCCAGGACGCGGCGGTGGTCGGCGTCGGCCTTGGGCAGGTCGAGCTTGGTGAAGATGCTGTTGATGTGCTTGGCGACAGCGCTCTCGCTCACCACCAGCTCGGCGGCGACGCCGGAGTTGGACCGGCCGCCCGCCATCAGCTCCAGCACCTCCCGCTCGCGCGATGTCAGCCGGTCGAGCGGACCGCTGTGCCGGCGCACCAGCAGCTGCGCGACGACCTGCGGGTCGAGCGCGGTACCGCCGGCCGCCACCCGGCGTACCGCCTCGGCGAACTCCTCGACGTCGGCGACCCGTTGCTTGAGCAGATAGCCGACGCCCGAGGTGTTGGCGGCGAGCAGATCGGCGGCGTACCGCTCCTCCACGTACTGCGACAGCAGGAGCACGGCGGTACGCGGGTACTGGCGGCGGATCACCAGCGCGGCACGTACTCCCTCGTCGGTGAAGCCGGGCGGCATGCGCACGTCGACCACGGCGATGTCGGGACGGTGCTCCTCGACGGCCGTCAGCAGCCCTTCTGCGTCGGTGACCTGCGCGCACATCTCGAAGCCGACCGCCTCCAGTACCTTGACCACGCCGATGCGCAGCAAGAGGGAATCCTCGGCGATCACGGCGCGCACGGCAGCTCCACGGTGATGACGGTCGGGCCCCCGGCGGGGCTGCGGCAGGAGAACGTGCCGTCGACGGACGCGACGCGCTTGGCGAGCCCGGCGAGCCCGGTGCCGCCGCCGGCCGCCGCGAGATCCGCGCCGCCCGCTCCGTCGTCCGCGACGACCACCAGCAGTGTCTCCCCGATCCGCTCCACGGTCACATCCGCCCGGGTCGCCTGGGCGTGTTTGACCACGTTCGTCAGGGCCTCGGAGACCACGAAGTACGCGACGGCCTCGACCGTGGGTGAGGTGCGCCGCGGCAGGTCCACCGCCACGCGCACCGGGATCGGGAGGCGGGCGGCGACCCCGGACAGCGCGGCGTCGAGGCCGCGGTCCTCAAGGACGGCCGGATGCAGGCCGCGCACCAGGTTGTTCAGCTCGGCGATCGCCTCCTTCGCCTCGCGGTGCGCCTCGTCGATCACCTTGCGGGCGTCCGCCGGCAGGTCGCCGAGGGTGGCCCTGGCCAGGCCCAGGTTGACGGCGAGTGAGACGAGGCGCTGCTGCGCGCCGTCGTGCAGGTCGCGCTCGATCCGCCGCCGCTCGGTGTCGGCGGCGTCGAGCACGCCGGTCCGGCTCTCGGCGAGGTCGGCGACCCGGCGGGCGAGCTTCTCCGTGCGGCTGGGGCCGAGCAGGACCTCGGCCGCCCGGGTCTCCAGCCGCACCAGAGCGCCGGTCAGCCGGGGCCCGAGGAACAGCAGGGCGAGGCCGCCGGCGGTGATGTACGCGGCCTGCGTGGTGTACCCGAGGTCGGTGACCCGCCATTGCGGGGGCAGCGCCCAGATCCACACGTAGATGGAGGCGGCCACGAGAGCGGCGGCCCAGACGGCGAGGACGGCGAGGTCCAGGACGGCCAGCAGCGGACCCGCCACGGCGTGGTAGCAGACCTGCCGCCACAAGGCCCGGCCGATCAGCCGGCGCACCGCCGACTTCCAGTTGCGTCCGGGCCCGGGTGCGGCGGGGCGCGGGAGGTCCTTGCCGACGAGCGCCCGGTAGCGCCGCCGCTGCCCGACGGTCAGCAGGGGTGTCACCACGAGCGTGAGCAGCACGGGCAGCGCGATCACGAGGGGTATCACCACGAGCGCGAGCAGCACGGGCAGCGCAGTCAGGGCCGGCACCCCCGCTATCGCGCCGGCCAGCCAGAACCACAGTGGCACCACGGCGAGGTGGAGCGGCAGGCCGGCGGCGACGAGCGCGGTCCGGTGTCCCGCCCTGCGGAACGGCCGGCCCGGCACCAGCCGCAGCCACGTCGTGAGTTGCATGCGTCAAACGGTAAAGCCGCAGGCCATCCCCGTGCCATGGCGCTGCCGCCCGGTGCGGGGGTGCACTTTCCTCCACCCCGGGTCGGAACCCTGCGTGACTGACGGCGCCCTGGTGCGCGGCGGAGGGTGGAGCACGTGAAGGGGAGAGCCGGCGGGGAGCGGGGGAAGACGATGCGTCAACTGGTGTTGTGCGATGACGAATTGGCCGGTGCCGAGGGCTTCGACCGCGCCGAGGTGATCCCGCTGTACGAAGAGGCGGAGGAGCCGCGCCCGGCGCGGGGCATGCGGCGGGCCGGGGGGCTGCTGGTCGCCTGCGGGCTCGGCCTGCTGCCGTGGCTGTACGTGCTGGCCACCGGCCTGCCGGCCACCGCGACCGCGGCGCACTGGCCGGTCGCCTGGGTCGGGCTCGACGCGCTGGAGGCGCTCGGCCTGATCGCCACCGGGCTCCTCGCCGCCCGCGGTGACCGGCGGCACGCCTTGGCGGCCGCCGCGACCGCGACGCTGCTTGTGGTGGACGCCTGGTTCGACACCACGACCGCGGCCCCGGGCGGCGACTTCGCCACCGCGGTCGCCATGGCGCTCGGTGCCGAGCTGCCGCTCGCCGTGCTGTGCGGCCGGCTGGCGCTGCGGGCGCTGGGCCGGCGCGCGTGACGCCGACCGCCCGACCGCATACCACGAACAACGATCACGAACCGAATCGATCCACCGGAGAACACCATGCACCGCATCACTACCGCCCCCATCGCCCCGATCCCGGCCCGGACCCGCTGGGCGGTCGCCGCCGGCGTCGGCGCCGCGTTGGCCGCCGCCTGGTGGCTGGGCGACACGGCGCCCTATCCGTACGCCCAACGCGGCCTCCTCGACGTGCCGTTGCCGTTCCTGACAGCCGACCGGATGGACGCCGTACTGCAACCGCGGCCGGGGGAGCGGATCCTGGAGATCGGCCCGGGGACCGGCCTGCAGTCGCTGCGCGTCGCCCCGCAGCTCGGGCCGGAGGGACGGCTCGATGTGCTCGACATCCAGCAGGAGATGCTCGACCACGTGATGTGCCGCGCCGAGCGCGACGGCCTGGCGACGATCAGGCCCACCCGCTCGGACGCACGTGAACTGCCCTACGCCGACGGGACATTCGACGCCGTATACGCCGTGACCGCGCTCGGCGAGATCCCCGAGCCGGATCGGGTACTGCGCGAGGCGGCACGGGTGCTGGCACCAGGCGGGCGGCTGGTGATCGGCGAGTTCTTCGACCGGCACTGGATCCCCTTCGGCCGACTGCACCGGCTCGCCGACGCCGCCGGCCTCCACCTGACCGAGCGCCGCGGCCCAAGCCCGGCATACCTCGCCCGCTTCCGACCCTGCAAAGCCGACGAGCCAGGCCACTGACGGCACTTCCCGTGAATAAGCCAGCCGTGCCACGCGGTGCGCGCGTACGCCCGCCGACCGCACCGGCCGACGACGGGCTCGACAGGCGCGTCCGTCCGGTACCGGCTCCGTGACAGCGCGGACGGCGCCCGCCGCTGTCCGGCCGGTGAGCTGCCGCACCGGATGCAGCTCGGCCGCCCCCTGTGGGCCCCCGCAGATTGCCGTGGGGGCCGTGGGGGAGTGGGCCGTGGTGTTCTGCCGTGGTCAGGTGGGGGGTTGGTCGAGCGCCAGGAGGGTGCTGCCGTTCGAGATCCAGGTGCGGGTGCCCGAAGTCGCCGCGGTCCAGGGCGCGGCGGGGATGCCGCTGTCGTAGGGCAGGTGCCAGATCTGCTTGCCGTCGGCGAGGCCGTATCCGTACACGCCCGGGTGGCTGCCGCCGGTGATGCCGAGCAGCACCAACCCGGCTTGCGCGCCGAGGACTTGGAACAGACCCTTGCCCAGATCCTCGGTTGCCCACTGCCGGTGCCCGAAGCGCAGGCCGTATGCCGTGAGCGGTCCATGGCCGGCGGTGATGTCCGTGCCGACCGGCGGCGAGGCGGTGGTGAAGAGCGTGCTGCCGAAGGGGGTCAGCTGCTGGATGGCCGCCGGGCGCGCCCGCCACAGGGTTCCGCCGGTGTTCGCGTCCACCGCCGCGAACGCGCCGTTGGCCAGGCTCTGCTGGAAGAGCAGCGTCCTGCCGTCCGGCGTGAGGCGGGCCATGGCCGCGAGCGCCACGTCCGGGATCTGGGCGCCCGGGTCGAGGCCGCTGGGCACCTTCCACAGCGGGTGGCCGTCGGACAGGCGGATGGCGGTCAGTTCGGCGGTGTCGCGGCGCAGGGCGACGACGATGCTGCTGCCCGGGTTCGCGCCGATGCCGAAGATGTCCGTGGGGTAGGTCCACCGGTCCTTGCCGCTGCGGGCGTCCACGGCACGGACGTTGCTGCGGTAGCTCTCGCCGCCCTGCGGGCGCGTCACGCACAGCACCACGTCGCCGCGCGGGTAGACGGTGGTGTGCGCGATGTCGCGGCGCCAGCGTGTCGTGCCGGCCCCGTCGAGGCCGTACAGGTCGCCGGTCAGCGCCGACGTGACGTACGACCAGCCGCCGGCGCCCGCCTGCACGACCAGTCCGTCGGTCTCGGAGCCGTCGCCGCCCGGCGGGGCGAACCGCCAACTGCGCCTGCCCGTAACGATATCCCGGGCGTGCACGGCGCCGTCGAGCTCGATGGCGTACACGGTGCGCCCGTCCGTCGCGGAGGCGGCGGCGCCGTACGGCGGGCTCTGCCACACCGTCTTTCCGGTGGCCGGGTCGAGGGCGGCGGCCCCCGCCCCGCTCTGGGCCGACAGCAGCAGCCGGCCGCGGGACGCCGTCCACACCTTGGGGAAATCCTGCGGGAGTTGCCGGTGCCACAACTGGCGGGGCGGCTTCGGCGGGCTCCCGGAGCCGCGGCCGTCGGCGACGTACCAGCCCGCGAGGCCCGCCGCCACCAGGCCGCCGCCCGCGGCCGCGAGCACCTGGCGCCGTCCCCAGCGGTGCACCCGGGTGCGCGCCAGTTCCAGGCGCACCGTCTCCTCGCGCGCCCGTACGTCCTGCCGTACGGCTTCGGGCAGCCAGCCGGCGCCCGGCAGCGCGGGTCTGCCGAACAGCGCGGCGAGTTCCGGCACCTGCGGGCGCTGCGACGGCTCCTTGGCCATGCACGCCGCGAGGGACTCGCGCAGGGCCGGCGGCGTGTCCGACAAGTCCGGGTCCTCGTGCACGGTGCGGTACAGCAAGGCGTGCAGCGCGCCCGCCCCGAACGCGCCGTGCCCGGTCGCGGCGAACACGAGGGTGGCGCCGAACGAGAAGACGTCGCCGGCCGCCGTACAGGTGCGCCCGGAGATCTGCTCGGGCGGCATGTAGCCGGCGGTGCCGAGGATCTGGCCGGTGCCGGTGAGCCCGGCGGTGTCCACGGCGCGGGAGATACCGAAGTCGATGACCCGCGGGCCGTCGTCGGCGAGCAGGATGTTGGAAGGCTTCAGGTCCCGGTGCACCAGGCCCGCCGCGTGGATCGCCGCGAGCGCCTCGGCGAGCCCGGCGGCCAGCGCGCGCACGCCCTGCTCCGGCATCACGCCGTGCGCGGCCACCGCGTCGGTCAGGGACGGCGCGGGCAGGTAGGCGGTGGCCAGCCAGGGCCGCGCGGCGTCGGGATCGGCGGCCAGGACGGCGGCGGTGAAGGCGCCGCTGACCTTGAAGGCGGCCTCGGTCTCGGCGCGGAACCGCGCCCTGAAGCGCGGGTCCTCGGCGTAGCTGTCGCGCACCACCTTCACCGCGACCGGCCGCCCGGCCCGGGTGGTGGCCAGGTAGACCCGGCCCATGCCGCCGGAGCCGAGCAGGCGGACCACCCGGTACGGGCCGACCGTCGCCGGGAGCGGCGCGGGGGGCGGCGGCGCCACGGTCACAGCGCGTCCGCCCGGTAGCCGCGGACCTGGCCGTCGCCGCTGACGAACACCGTGCTGCCGCTCACCGCGATGCTCCACATGTCGAGGGCCATGCTCGGGACACCGCTGCCGATGGCCGACGGTGAGGAGTCCGAGGTCGGGTGCGGCTTCTGGCGCAGCGCCCACAACTCCTTCCCGTCCGAGGTGCGCAGGGCCAGGCAGCCGGCTGTTCCGCTGGACATGGACGTGCCGTCCGTGCCGAGCGCCAGGGTGCTGAACAGGACCGCGGTGACCTGATCCGACGCGGCGATGGTGCGGCCAGTGAAGGCGTAGGCGGACAGTGGCAGGGGGCTCTCGACCCGCCACCTGACCTTGCCGGTGTGCAGGTCGATCGCGTATACGCGGCTGGTGTCGTTGGCCAGGACCAGGCTGCCGACGACGACCGGAGCGGCCACCGCCGTCATGGACACCGACCAGCGGCGGCGCCCGCTCGCCGTGTCGTACCCGATCAGACCGCCCTTGATGTTGGAGGTGACGAGGATGCCGTCGGCCACCGTGAGGGAGGAGTCGAGGTCTCCCCCGCCCTGCGCGTAGGCGGGGAGGCTGCTGTCGGGGTCGGCGGGCACCTTGACCGACCAGCGGGAGGTCCCGTGCGCGGCGTCCAAGGCGTGCAGCACCAGGCCGGAGTTGGTGTCCTCGGTGTAGTAGAAACCGTCGCGGTCCGCCGCGTAGCGCAGCGTGAATCCGGAGCCGAACGCGAAGGGCTTGCGCCAGATGATGCCGCCCTTGCCGTTCGCACTCAGGCTGATGGCGGCGGCGTTCTGGGTGACCGAGTAATTCGGGGTGGCGCCGGGTGTCGGCGCGACGATGCTGCCCTGGAAGTTGCTGACCATGCAGTAGACGGTGTTGCCGTAGGAGGCCAGCAGTTGGCCGGGGAGGACCTCGATGGACGGGATGGTGGCCTTCTGCAGGGCGCGGGCGGTGGCCGGGTCCACGTTCTCCACGTCGGAGTGCTGGGTGAAGGACGCGTCGAAGTTCTGCCGCCAGACGACCAGGTTGGTGTCGGTGATGCCGAGGACGGAAGCGCGCACGCCGAACGGGTCCTTGCCGCCCGCCGGTTGCCCGTCGGCCTGGGTGCCGCTCCGCCAACGGACCGTGCCGGTCGCGGCGTCGTACGCCGCCACGTACGCGGCGTCCCGCAGCACCACCGTCGAGCCGAAGGCCCGCAGATCGGGCGTGACGGAGCTGGCGGGGCCGGCCGCCGTCCACAACGGCGCCGGAGGAGCGGTGAGTTCGACGGTGCGGGTGTTCGCGCCGAGCGGCTTGCCGCTGCCGGGGTTCTTCGCGGCGATGCCCTTGTCCTTGCCCTTGCCCTTGCCGTCGTCCTTGCCTCTGAGCGCCACCGCCGCGCCGCCCGCCGCGAGTACGCCCACCACCGACAGCCCGCCGATCAGCGCGGCCCTGCGGCTGAGCCGCGGCTCCTTGCGGGTGTCGCCCGGCATATGGCCGGGCGGCGGCGGGGCCAGGGCCATCAACTCGGCGTCGCGGGCGCGCAATGCCAGGTCCTGCCGCAGCGCCGGCAGCAGCAGGTCCTCCGGATCGGCGGGGGCGAGCGCGGCCAGCACCGCCGTCAATGCCGGCCGCCGTGCAGGGGACTTGTCCAGGCAGCGCAGCAACAGCGGGTGCAGGGAGTCCGGTACGCCGGTCAGGTCGGGCTCGGCCGTCACGATCCGGTGCAGCGCGCCCTCGTCGCCCGACCCGAACGGGCCCTCCCCGCACGCCGCGTACACGATCAGCCCGGCCAGCGCGAAGACGTCGCCGGCCGGGCCGACGTCGTGCAGCGAGGAGATCTGCTCGGGCGCCATGAAGGCGGGCGAACCGATCACGGTGCCGGTGTTCGTCAGGCGGGTCTCCCCGAGCGCCTTGCTGATCCCGAAGTCGATCACCCGCGGGCCGTCGGCCGCGAGCAGCACGTTGCCCGGCTTGAGGTCGCGGTGCACGAGCCCGACGGCGTGGATGGCCTGCAACGCCTCGGCGAGCCCGGTGCCGAGCGCACGCAGCGCGGGCTCCTGGAAGGACCCGCAGATCCGCACCGCCTCGGTGAGGGTCGGCGCGGGGACGTAGGCCGAGGCCACCCACGGCCGGTGCCCCTCGGTGTCGGCGTCCGCGACGGGCACCGTGTACACGCCGCCGACCCGCCGCGCGGCCGCCACCTCCCGGCGGAAGCGGCTGCGGAACGCGGGATCGTCGGCGTACTCCTCGCGTACCTGCTTGACCGCCACCAGCCGGCCCCCGAGGGTGCGGCACAGCGACACCACGCCCATGCCGCCGCTGCCGAGCGGACGCATCACCACGTACGGGCCGATGGTGGCGGGTAGTGGGGCTGTTGGGTTTTCGGGTCCGGGTCCGGGTTGGGGCAGTGGGGCTGTTGGG
>NZ_JACEGK010000140.1:0-15555 GCF_056859195.1 Streptomyces sp. NH27 | reverse complement strand
CTCAGGGAGTGCGGGGGGTTCGGGAAGTGCGAGGAGTGCGGGGGGCGCCGTGGGCTCCGCCGTCCGTGATGCCGCCGCTGGTGCGGTGGGCGGCGAGGAAGGCGGCCACCGCGGGTGCGGTCGCCGCCTCGTCGGTGCGCCAGCTGCACACCGACAGCCGTACGGCGCCGCGCCCCTTCCACTGGGTCGGCGTCACCCAGCAGGTGCCCTCGGAGTTGAGCCGCTCGACCACCCGGCGGGTGTGCGCGTCGTCGCCGATCCGCAGCAGCACCTGGTTGAGCCGGACCGGGGTCAGGACGTCGATGCCGGGTTCCGCGGCGAGCCGACCGGCGAGGTGGCGGGCCGCGGCGCAGTTGCGGTCGACCAGGTCCGCGATGCCCTGCCGGCCGAGGTGGTGCAGCACCGCCCACAGCGTCAGCGAGCGGGCCCGCTGGGACATCTCCAGCCGGTAGTTCATCGGGTCGCGGCCGGTGCGTTCGGTGCTGTGGATGTAGTCGGCGTGGATGCCGACCGCCTGGTGGAAGGGCTCGGGCCGGGCGCAGAACGCCAGCCCGCTGTCGTAGGGGGTGTTGAGCCACTTGTGGCCGTCGCAGGACCAGGAGTCGGCCTGGTCGGCGCCGTCCAGCAGCGGCCGTTGGCGCGGGGATGCGGCGGCCCACAGCCCGAACGCGCCGTCGAGGTGCAGCCAGCCGCCGTACTCGTGGGTGACCTCGGCGATGGCCCGCAGCGGGTCGACAGAGCCGCAGTTGATCGACCCGATCTGGCCGCACACGATCAGCCCGCCGGGGACGGCCGCGGCCAGCTCGCGCAGGTGCCGCACCGCCATCCGGCCCTCGTCGTCGGCCTCCACGTAGCGGATCGCGCCGCCCAGGCCGAGCAGCCGCAGGCAGCGCAGCACGGAGACGTGGGTCTCCTTGCCGACCAGGACGGTCAGCGGCGGCGCGGCGGACAGGCCCTGCTCGTTGACGGTCCAGCCGGCCCGCTGGAGCTGGTGCTCGCGGGCGGCGGCCAGGCAGACCAGGTTGGCGGTGGTGCAGCCGGAGGTCAGGCCCATCACGGTGCCGGCCGGCAGCCCGAGCAGTTCCACCAGCCAGCGCTCGCAGACCTCTTCGGCGACCGCGGACAGCGGGCTGAGGTCGTGGAAGACGTCGCACTGGTCCCACACGCTGGTCAGCCAGTCCGCGGCGACGCCGACCGGCAGCGCGCCGCCGACCGCGTAGCCGAAGCTGCGGGCCGCGCCGGAGCCGAGTGCCCCGGCCTCGCCGGCCCTGATCAGCCGCTGCACGGTGGCCTGTTCGGGGTGGCCGGCGATCGGCAGCGGGCCGCCGAGCAGCTCGGCCAGCCGGCCGGGGTCGCGGGGCCGCACCGGGCGGTCGGCGGACAGATACGTCTCTGCATAGCCGGCGACTTCGGCGAGCACACCGGGCTCGTGGTCGGACGGGTTCCTCGGCCCGGCAAGCGGGTGGACCGTGGCCGTTGGCTGTCCCCTCACGTCTTACGCCCTCTCTCGTCTCGCGTACTGCGCCCTGAACAGTAGGGCGGTTCCTTCCGGCCCGCCCACCCGAGGAGCTCCGGGGAAGGGTCTTTCATTCCAACGAGGTACAGCGTGTGGTGATTTGGTGATAACCGGGCGAGACGCGCCGCCGGGACCGTAGGGAACGCCACGGAAATACGCGCGCCGCAACAATGCCCCCGCGGGGGCAATTATGCGGCGCCGCGTAATTGCCCCGCCGTCCGCGGGTCCGGTGCTATGGAATGCCCAATCGGCGGGCGAAACTGGGCAGTCGGACCCGTTCGGGTGATGTCGCCACAACTGATGCCGCGCGCCGTGCGGTTGGCTGCTTCACTTGGTGACATCCGGTTCGGTTCCGTGCGGATGCCGGACCGGTTCTTCCGAGTATGTTTTCGACCACCGAGCAGTGCCGAGTACCACCAAAGGCCGTTGCAGGTCCCGTAAATACCGTGCACAGGCCGCCGAAAGCGTCGATCGGCTCCGGCCGAATCCGACCCACGGCCTGAATTCCGTACCCGCAGACCCACTGCCATCCGGCCCGCCGGCGACACCGCTGTCACCGGCCGGCATATACGTCGAGAAATTGCGTCGCGGGCGCTTCGCCACGCCGCCGGGCGCGCGAATCTCCGGCCGCCGCGCCATCAAGAACACGGCGCGCCACCGGAAATCCGCGCCGTTTCCCCGTCTTCGAAGGAGAGCACCAGTTGGAAACAGAACCCATTGCCGTCGTCGGCGTCGGCTGCACCCTGCCCGGAAGCGTGCACACCCTGGAGGAGGCGCGGGCTGTCTTCGAGGAGGGCCGCGACTGCGTCCGTGAGGTCCCGTCCACCCGCTGGGACGTCGACGCGCTGTATGACCCGGACCCGCTGAGTCCGGGCCATACCTATGTCCGGCACGGCGGCTTCGTCGACGACATCGACCGGTTCGACGCCGCCTTCTTCGGTATCTCCGACGTGGAGGCCGTACACATGGACCCGCAGCAGCGGATGCTGCTGCAAACCGTGTGGCACGCCCTGGAGAACGCCGGGCAGAACCCCGACGAGCTCGCCGACAGCAACACCGGCGTCTTCATGGCCCTGATGTCCTACGACTACTCGACCATGAAGAACCGCGGCGGCCTGGAGCGCATCAGCGCCTACGAGGCGATGGACACCGACAGCATCTCCGCGGGCCGGGTCGCGCACTTCCTCGGCCTGCGCGGCCCGTGCCTGACCGTGGACACCGCCTGTTCCGGCTCGCTGGTCGCGCTGCACCTGGCCCGGCAGTCCATCCTCAGCGGCGAGTGCGACTCGGCGATCGTGGCCGGCGCCAACGCGATCCTCGCGCCCAATGTGCACATCTCCTTCTCCAAGCTCGGCCTGTTCTCCCGGGCCGGCCAGTGCCGCACCTTCGACGCCGACGCCGACGGGTACGTCCGCAGCGAGGGCTGCGTGGCGGTGCTGCTCAAGCGGCAGTCGCTCGCCGAGGAGCACGGCGACCCGATCCTGGCCAGCGTGGTGGGCACCGCGCTCAACCACACCGGCCGCACCCGCACCCTCACCACGCCCGACGGCAGCAGCCAGCAGCGGGTGATCCGGGCCGCGCTGACCGGCGCCGGCGTGCAGCCCACCCAGGTGGACTACGTGGAGGCGCACGGCACCGGCACTCCGGTCGGCGACCCCATCGAGATGGACGCCATCCTCCGCACCTACGGCGCCGCCCGCCCCGCCGACCAGCCGCTCTACGTGAGTTCCGGCAAGAGCAACGTCGGGCACATCGAGGCCGGCGCCGGACTGCTCGGGGTGGTCAGGGCCGCACTGTCGCTGGACCGCGAGACGATCTACCCGAGCCTGCACCTGAACCGGCTGCACCCGAAGATCGACCTGGCCGGCACCCCCGTGCGGATCCCCGCCGAGCCGGTGAGCTGGCCGCGCCGCGACACCCCCCGGATGGCCGCGGTCAACTCCTTCGGCTACAGCGGCACCAACGCCCACGCGCTGCTGCGCGAGGCACCCCGGCCCCGCCCGGCCGACCCGCAGCCGCCGGCCGCCGCGCCGTCGCGCGCCGACGAACTGCTGGTGCTGTCCGCGAAGTCGGCCGACAGCCTGCACGAACTCGCCGGCCGCTGGGCGGACTTCCTGTCCCGTACCAAGCAACAGGATCTTCCCGCAGCGGTGTTCACCGCCGCCTCCGGACGTGCCGCCTTGCGGCACCGGATCGCGGTGACCGGCCGCGGCGGCAGCCAGCTCGCCAACAGCCTGCGCCAGTGGCAGACCGGCCGCGCCCCGGCCACCGTCACCAGCGGCCACCCGCGCGGCACCGCCGAGGTCGCCCTCGTCTTCTCCGGCCAGGGCACCCAGTACCCGGGGATGGCCCGCGAACTGTACGAGCGGGAGCCGGCGTTCGCCGAAGCGATCGACCGCTGCGCCGCGGCGATGGACGGCACCCTCGAAGTTCCGCTGCGCGACGTGCTGTTCGCGGCCGCGGGCGAGGGCGCCGAGAGGGCCGAGGGACCCAAGGGGGGTTCCGACGCCGCCGCACCCGACATCCACGACACCCGCTTCGCCCAGCCGGCGCTGTTCGCGGTCGAGTACGCCCTCGCCGAACTGCTGCACTCCTGGGGGCTGCGCCCCTCCGCGGTGACCGGGCACAGCATCGGCGAGCTGGTCGCCGCCTGCGTCGGCGGCATGCTGACCCTGGAGGACGCCGCCCGCTTCAGCGTGCAGCGCGGCCGGGTGATGGCCGAACTCCCGCGCGAGGGACGGATGCTGGCGATCAGCGCCGACCAGGACACGGTCGCCGGCTGGCTCGCCGGGCGGGAGGAGCGGGCGGCGCTGGCCGCGGTCAACGGCCCGCGCAGCGTGGTCGTCTCCGGCGCGGCCGACGCCGTCGAGGAGATCGCCGAACTCGCCGCGAAGGCCCGGGTGGACACCGCGTGGCTGCACACCTCGCACGCCTTCCACTCGCCGCTGATGGACCCGGCGCTGCCCGAACTGCACAAGCACGCGGCCGAGTTGAAGCCGACCCGGCCCGAGTGCACGGTGATCTCCGGCACCACCGGCCGCCCGCTCACCGGCGAGGAGGGCCCGGAGTACTGGACCTCCCAGGCCCGCGAGGCCGTCCGCTGCCACGACGCGGTGCGCACCGCCGTCGACGCCGGCTGCACCATCGTGCTGGAGGTCGGGCCGCACGGCGCGCTGACCCCGCACCTCACCGAGGCGCTCGCCGGCCGCGACGTGACCGTCATCCCGACCCTCGACCGCGACCGGCAGGACGTACGGCACGTACTGGCCACCGCCGGCGCCCTGTTCACCGCGGGGGCCGACCTCGCCGTGTGCCGGCTCTACCGCGGCGACCGGTACCGGCGCACCTCGGCCGCGCCGCAGTACCCGTTCCGCAAGGACCGCTCCTGGTGGGGCGACGCGACCGCACCGACCGAGAGCGCGGCCGGTACGGCGGCCCCCGCCGTCGCCCCGACCCCGCCCGCGGCCGTGACCGCGCCGGCCGCGACCGCCCCGGTGGCGGCGCCGACCACCGCGATCGCGCCGATCCCGTACACCGTGGCCCGCTGCCTGCCGTGTCTGGCGCGGTGGGCCGCCTTCCCCCGGGCCGCGAGCCGTCGCGCGGCCCGCCCGCCGCCGTAGGGCGCGTCGTCGGCGGGGCCGTCCGCGTCCCCGCCGATCGCCGGGAGTTGGGCGGTCTCGCCCACCGCGGGCAGCGCGAGCCGGTCGGCCGGGGTACCGCATCCGGGGCACGAGTAGGCGCCGTTGAGATGGCGTCGGCACGCGTCGCAGTAGTCCATGGCGGAAGGGACACTAGGGGACGGGTGAGGCGTGAGGGAACCCTCGCTTTCCGCTTGTGCGCCTTTGCCCGGAAACTCCGCGGCGAGCGGAACCCGGGGCCGTGCAGGACGCCGCGAACGGGGCCGATCCCAAGGCCGCGCCGGCCGACCGTAAAGAGCCGGCCAAGGCCGGGTGAACCGTCCCACATGAAGCCCGGTTTGGTGCGGATTGCGGGCCCCCACGGCTTGACGCGCGCCCGGCGGGTTCCGTACTAATAAGGGTGACCTAAGCTAGGGAAGCCTCTCCTTAGCCTCCCCAGCCCCCCAGCCATATTTCCGCCAAGCTCCGGCCCGCCTGCACCGGCGCCGGCACCGAGAAGGACCTCCATGCTCCCCACGTTCGTGATCGGACTCCGCGAAGGTCTCGAAGCGGCCCTCATCGTGGGCATCATCGCGTCCTTCCTCGGCCAGCAGGGCAGGCGCGACGCGCTGAAGAAGGTGTGGATCGGCGTCGGCATCGCGGTGGCGATCTGCGTGGCGGTCGCGGTGCTGCTGCAGACCTTCTCCAGCGAGCTGCCGACCCGCCAGCAGGAGCAGTTGGAGACGGTGGTCGGCGCGATCGCCGTCGTCATGGTCAGCTACATGGTGCTGTGGATGCGCCGCCACTCCCGCGACCTGCGCAAGGACCTGGAGGGCGCGGCCGGCCGCGCGCTGTCCGAGGGTTCGGCCTCGGCGCTGGTGATGATGGCCTTCCTCGCGGTGCTGCGCGAGGGGTTCGAGACGTCGGTGTTCCTGCTCGCGACGTTCAACGAGAGCAACAACCCCTGGTACGGCGGCGCCGGCGCCACGCTCGGCATCCTGGTCGCCGCCGTGGTCGGCTACGGCATCTACCGCGGCGGGGTGCGGATCAACCTCTCCCGCTTCTTCCGGATCACCGGCATCGTGCTGATCCTGGTCGCCGCCGGACTGGTCTCCACCGCGATCATGACCGCGTACGAAGGCGGCTGGATCGACCGGAACAACCCGGTGCTCGACCTGTCCTGGCTGGTCCGCCCGGGCACCCCGACCTCCTCCGTGGTCACCGGCGTCCTCGGCATCCAACCGCTCATGAGCTGGGCCATGGTGATCGGCTGGCTGGTCTACACGGTCCCGATGCTCGCGGTCGTGCTGTGGCCGGCCCGCCGCAAGAAGGCCCCCGCCAAGCAGCCGTCGGCCGAGCCCGTGCAAGCCGGCTGAGCCGGTACGCGCCGGCCGGGCCCCGCAGCCCTCGCCTTCGCCTTCGCCTTCGTACGACCTTGCGCCGCCCTGTGGACGTCGCACCCGTGAACGTCGCACCACCCCGTCTTCCGGCGCGCCCCGCCCGGCCTCACCAAGGAGCCCTCGTGAACCCCGCTGCCACCCACCGCCGAGTCCTGGCCTGCGCCGCGACCGTGATAGCCGCGGGCATGCTGCTCACCGCCTGCGGCGGCGACAAGGGAGACAAGGGCTCCGCCGGCACCGACGCGAAAGCCGCGGGCGCGAAGACCTCCAAGGTCACCATCACCATCACCGACAAGGGCTGCGCGCCCAGCCCCGCCAAGGCGCCGGCCGGCACCGTGAAGTTCACCGTCGCCAACAAGAACTCGGCGAAGGTCACCGAGGCCGAGTTGCAGGACAACGGCAAGATGCTCGGTGAGAAGGAGAACCTGACCCCGGGCCTGTCCGGCGACTTCACCCTCAACCTCGACAAGGGCACGTACACCGTCTACTGCCCCGGCGCGAGCACCAGCCGCTCCGACTTCACCGTCACCGGTGCCGTCAAGAAGACCTGGAAGGACGACCCGCAACTGGTCGCCGCCACCCAGCAGTACGGCACCTGGATCGACGGCGAGGTCAAGCAACTCGTCACCACCACCGCCGCGTTCACCGCCGCCGTCAAGGCCGGCAAGCTCGACGAGGCGAAGACCCTCTACGGCAAGGCCCGCGTGCACTACGAGCGGATCGAGCCCACCGCGGAGATCTGGGGCGACCTGGACGGCCGGATCGACGGCCGCGCCGACGACGCCGCCACCCCGGCGGACTTCACCGGCTTCCACCGTATCGAGCAGGCGATCTGGCAGCAGAAGTCGCTGGCCGGCATGGGCAAGCTCGCCGACCAGCTCAACGCCGACGTCAAGAGCCTCAACGACCAGGTGCCGACGGTCGAGTACCAGCCCGCGGTGATCGCCAACGGCGCCACCGACCTGGTCAACGAGATCCAGTCCTCGAAGATCACCGGCGAGGAGGAGCGGTACTCGCACATCGACCTGCTCGACTTCGACGGCAACCTGGCCGGCGCCAACGAGGCGGTCGACGTGCTGATGCCGACGCTGAAGAAGAAGGACCCGGCGCTGGCCGCCGAGGTCACCCAGCGCTACCAGGCCACCGCGGCGGCCCTGAAGAAGTACGCCGCAACGCCCGGCTACGAGGGCAGCGGCTACGTGGACTACCGCAAGGTCACCGCTGCCCAGCGGCGTACGCTGTCCCAGACCGTGGACGCCTACGCCGAGTCCGTCTCCAAGATCGCCGGAAAGATTGCCTGACCGATGACCGACAGCACCCCGGACATCACCCCCGAACCCGAAGAGCGGCGGCCGGAGTCGGCAGCCGCCGTGACCCGGCGCCGGCTGCTGGGCGCCGTCGGCGCCGGTGCGGCGGTGGCCGGTGCGGCCGTCGGCGTGGGCGGCACCGTACTGGCCCGGGGCGGCTCGTCCGGCTCGGGCGGCAACGGCTCCGGCGGCACCGCCAGGAGCCAGATCGTCGCCTTCCGCGACAGCCACCAGGCAGGCATAGCCACCCCGTCCCAGGACCGGCTGTGCTTCGCCACGTTCGACGCGACGCCCGGCGTGACCCGCGCCGAACTGGCGGACGTGCTCAAGACGTGGACGGCCGCCGCGGAGGCCATGACGCTCGGCAAGCCGGTGCCCGGGGACGTCGGCGACCTCAACACCCCGCCGGACGACACCGGCGAGGCGATCGGCCTCGCGCCCGGCAACCTCACCATCACCATCGGGTACGGCCCGTCGCTCTTCGACGGCCGCTTCGGGCTGGCCGCGCGCCGCCCCTCCGCGCTCAAGACGCTGCCGCACCTGCCGAAGGACAACCTCGACCCGGACAACTCCGGCGGCGACCTGTGCGTGCAGGCGTGCGCGGACGACCCGCAGGTCGCCTTCCACGCGGTACGCAACCTGCGCCGGCTCGCGTTCGGCACGCTGGCGCCGCGCTGGATGGAACTCGGCTTCGGCCGCACCTCGTCCACCACGCGACAGCAGGCCACCCCGCGCAACCTGCTGGGCTTCAAGGACGGCACCCGCAACATCGACGCGAACGACGCGGCGCTCATGGGTCAGCACGTGTGGATCGGCGAGGAGGAGCCGCAGCGGTGGGCCCGCGGCGGGTCGTACCTGGTCAGCCGGAAGATCCAGATGCGGATGGAGCAGTGGGACCGGGACCGGCTCGGCGACCAGCAGGACGTGTTCGGCCGGTTCAAGTCCAGCGGGGCGCCGCTGACCGGGAAGGCCGAGTTCGACACCCCCGACTTCCACGCCAGGTCCGGTGGGCAGTACGTCATTCCGGCCGACGCGCACATCCGGCTGGCCGCCCACGAGAACAACAACGGGCTGCGCATCCTGCGGCGCGGCTACTCGTACACCGACGGGATCGACTCGGAGACGGGCGACCTGCTGGGCGGGCTGTTCTTCGTGGCGTTCATGAAGAGCCCGGACCAGTTCACCACCCTCCAGCGCATCCTCGGCCGGCACGACGCGCTCAACGAGTACATCCAGCACATCGGCAGTGGCGTCTTCGTCACCCCGCCCGGCCTGGCGGCCGGCCAGGACTGGTCCACCCAGCTCTTCGGCTGACCCCGGGGCCGGCTCCGGCGACCCGACGTTCCGTCAACCGGAGCCACCGCCGCACACCTTCGGCAGCCACACCATCGTCTGCCGCTCGCGCACTCCCTCCAGGGTCGTCAACTGGTGTTCCAGTGAAGTCGGTTCGGTCAGGTAGCGCAGCGCGGCCAACTCGAAGGCGTCCCGCATCACCGACGGCATCGCGTCGGAGGCGTCGTAACAGCGCACGGTGCCAGGCGCGTTGAGGGTCCTGGCCGCGGCGAGGGTGACCGGGTCTGCGGCGTAGGCGGACTGTGCCACCGCGCGGTCGGCGGAGAACGCGGACTGCGACAGGCTCCACTTCTCCTGCACCTCGGGCCGCGCCAGGTAGCTGATCAACTTCCGTGCCTGGGGCGTGTCGTGCAGCATCGCGGCGAGGTCGCCGGAGACCTCCCAGGCGTCCTGGGTGGTGTGCGGCCCGGGGATGAGGTCCGTGGAGTGCACGAAGTCGGCGTCGGAGTGCGGGGGGTCCGCGGGGTCCGCCCAGCCGCCGTCGGCGCGTATGAACGACGACTGGTGCTCCAGGGTGCACGCGGCACGGCCGTCGGCCGAGGTGCGGGACACCGCGTCGTAGGCGCGCGTCACCGCGGGCCGCACGTAGCTGTCCTGGCCGGCGCCGACCATGGTGCCCCAGGTCCGCCAGGCCCGTTCGACGCGCGCGTCGGTCCACGGCAGTTGCCCGGTGGCCCACTGCTGGTACACGGCAGGGCCGGCCTGCTGGAGCAGGATGTCCTCGATCCAGTCGGTGGCCGGCCAGCCGGAGGTGGCGCCGGAGACCATGCCCAGGCACCAGGAGCCGGGCTGGGCCGCGGCGGCGGTGCGCTGCGCGGCCGACATGCCCTTCGGGTACCACACCGCGCTCTTCAGGTCGGTCTTGATCGGCAGCCAGTAGTAGTGCGCGCCCTCGCTCTTTGGGCCGTCGACCTTCGGCGCCCAGGGCGCGTTGAAGTCCTTGGCGTCGATCAGGTCGTCCAGCGGCTGGAGTTGGCCGTTGTGCGCGTAGTCGGCGAGTTCACCGGGGCCGGGCAGCACCGCTACATCGGGCGGCGCGCCGGCCTCGGCGTCGGCGTCGAGCACCTGGCTCTCGGCCGAACTGCCCTGGTAGAGAACGTGGATGTGCTCCGCGGCCTCGAACGGCTCGATGACGTTCTGCCGGAAGAGCGTCTCGTCGTGCCCGCTCCAGTTCGCCAGCAGCGTCACCGAGCCGTTCCCGCCGAACGCCCGCACCACCATGACGCTCGCCACGACGACCACCACCAGGCACAGGCCGATGACGCCGTACACCCTTCCGCCCGGCCACCTCATCGGGGCGCCTTGACGCGGTACTCGTTGATCCGCGGCACCAGCGCCCACACGACCAGAACCATCAGTACCACTCCCCCGGCCACTATCCAGCCGGCCGCCGCGGCGCGGAAGCCGGTGTCCGCCATCCGCCGGGCGACGTCCGCCCCGGCGGCGCTGATCAGCGCGCCCGCGTGCGGCCGCTCCAGCAGCCTGCGGGCGTGGAACAGGCCGGTGTGGGTCTGCCAGGTGAAGACCGCGAGAACCACCGATCCGCACACCAGCAGGCCACCGGCCGCGGCGAGTTGACGGTTCCAGCGGCACCGGAACCGGGCCCGGTGGAAGCGGTGCGCCTCCACCAGCGCGACGGTCAGCGCGGCGACCAGCACCAGCGACACGCTCCAGCCCAGCACCAGCCGCCACCCGAACGACGTCTGCCGGTGCACCACCGCCACCTGCGCCTGCTGGAGCGCGTTGAGCCGGCTCATCAGCGACGAACCGGAAACGGGGTCGACGGACTTGCCCAGCACGTCGGCCGCGTCGTGCATGAAGCCGTCGTGCAGCGGGGAGTTCATCGGGACCTGCCCGGCGAGCCCGATCCAGTACGAGTACGCCGAGATCAGCCCGGTCACCGTCTTGAGGGTGAGCCGGCCGCTCGGCCCGGTGACGTCCTCGGCGGCGGCCGACGTGAGGATCTGGTTGGCGACGGCGACCTGGGTGAAGAAGCCGCTGGTGCCGGCCGCGTCGGAGGCCGCGTCCAGTTCGGCGTCTTGCTCGGCCCGGATCAGCGCGTCCTTCGCGGTGTCCACGTCGAGCACCCCTGACGCGGTGGACGACGCGAGCGGCACCGCGTCGCTGTGCACCCCGGCGTAGGAGCCCAGCAGCGCCAGGGTGGTGACCGCTATCAGGGCGGCCAGCAGCCACAGCCGGTGCCACAGTTCACGCGAGGTGGTGCTCATGGCGCCTCGACTCCGGGCGCGCGGCGCTGCCGGCAGTTCGGGCAGAACTTGGAGTTCGACGGGATCCGGGCCCGGCAGCTCGGGCAGTCGACCAGCCCGGCCACCGGCCGCACCGGCACCGCGCCGGCGGGCAAACCGTCCGAGGTGGGGCCGTGCGTGGTGTGCGTGCTCGCGGTGATCAGGTGCTCGAACGCGTCCTGCGTCACGCCCTCACGCAGCACCACGTACCCGGTCACCGGGTCGCGGATCTCCACGATCCGCTGGAGTTCGGCCAGTTGGCGCTGGGCGCCCAGCTCGTGGGCGAGCGTGACGGCGACGCCGAGCAGCCGGACCGCCTCGTCGCGCCGCCCGAGCCGGAACGCCTCGGCGGCGAGCGCGGCGGTGTCGCCCAGGCGCCGGTGCTTCTCGAAGTGCTCGTCCTCCTCGTTGCCGGTACGGGCCAGCACCGGGTCGTCGGTCCACCGCACCTGGCACGGCTGGGCCGGCGGCAGCCGCAACTCGGCCGATCCGCCGGGGTGTCCGCCGGCCAGCCGGCGGGGCAGGCCGGGCAGCGCCACCTCCACGACCGCCGCCTGGAGGTCCTCGTCCAGTTCCCGCCCGGCCGGGTCGACGGTCACGCACAGCTGGTACCTGCGCACTTCGTTGCCCCACGCGCGGGTGGTGAAGGCGACGGCGGTGCCGGTCCCGGTGCCGGTCCCGGTCTGCGGCAGGCTCAGCTCGTTGGGGAACATCTGGCGCAGGTAGCGCAGCCTGCTGCCGGGCGAGGGCCTCACCCGGATCTCCAGCTCCGGCAGCGGTTTGGCGAGCAACTCCGTGACCAACGCCGCGTACGCCGAGGGCAGTTCGGACTCCTCGTGCACCGCGTCGGCGCTGCCGTGCAGCTGCCTGGTGACGTCCAGCAGCACCTGCGCGTCCCAGTCCTTGCCGATCCCCCAGGCATCGCACAGGAAACGGCCCTGCCAGGTGTCGAGCACGCCGGCGAGCGGGTTGTGGTCGTCGTGCTCGTTCCTGCCGTCGGTGAGCATCAGGACGTGCGGGATCGGCGCGGACTGCTCGGCGAGCAACTTCCCTGCCAGGGCGAGCCAGTTGCCGACGCAGGTGCCGCCGCCGGCCCGCATCGCGTACACCGCCTGCGTCGCCTCGGCCCGGGTGGCCGCCGAGGCCGGGCGCATCGGGCCGGACGGCGGATAGGCGATCACCGCCTTGTGGGTGCCCTTGACGACCGCGAACGGGGTGCCGTCCGGCAGCGCCTTCAGCGCGGTGACGGCGGCCTGCCGGGCCGCGTGGATCTTCTTCTCCGGCATGTTCATCGACACGGAGCAGTCCACGACGAGGACTTCGGCGAGGGCGGAGCCGGCGGCGCCCCCGGCGTCGTCCGCTGCCGCGGTTCCGTCGATGCCGTCAATACCGTCGACCCGCACGGTCAGGATGGCGTGCAGGTCCTGCACGCCGGCTCCGGCCGGAAGGTACATGCGCTGGCTGATCGCGAGCCCGACGACGGGTCCGGCCGGGTACGCGGGTCCGGCCGCCTCCGCGCGGTGGCCCGCGTCCGGGTGCGGCGGCCGGCCCGAACCAGCGCTCGCCGCGGTGCCGTTGGGCGGGTCCGGCTGCCCGCGGCCGGACCCGTTGCCGGACCCGGGCGCGTTCCCGCCCGCGTCGCCACTCGTACTCCCGTGAGTGTCCACTGCTGCCTGCTGCTCCTCACCGCTCGGTCGGTCGCTCGGTCGCCTCGGTACGTCGGTCGCTCGGTCGGTCAGTCGGTCAGTCGGTCAGTCGGTTCGACGCGGGTCCGCCGCGGGTGCCATGGGTGCCGTGTCCACCGTGGGTGCCGTCAGAATCTGCTCTCCGGCCGTACCGCGTAGGCCCGGTCGAGGAGGTCGCCGCGCTCGGCCGCGTCGCGTCCCTGGTCGGCCAGGCCGTGCAGCGACGCATGCAGCAGGGTGGCCAGTTGGCGGCCGCTCGCCGCGCCCCTGAAGAGTTCGCCCGGCGGAAGCGCGGGGAACGGCCGGTCGAGCCAGACGCCGTCGGGGCCGGACGGCGGCGGCCGGTGGGCACCGAGGACCGGCAGGCCGGCCAGCAGGCCGCGCAGTCGCGCCAACATGCCTGCTGCTGAGCCGGGTTGGCCCGCGGAACCGCTCCCGCCGCCCCGCACCGGGCCGGGCCCGCGGCCGTACGCCTCCGCGGGCCCGCCCGGCGACGCGGCTGCCATCCGCCGTGCGTACTCCTGCTCCCGCACCTCCGCGATCAGCCGGTCCTTGGCCGCGCCGGACAGCTGGTCGGCCATCCGGTCGGCGGCGTCGCGCAGGTCGGCCGCGGTGGGGTCGGCGCCCGGCAACCGCCCGGCGAGCACCCGGATCATGGCGATCCGCGCCGTGTCGTAATGCCTTGAGGTGGACGGGACTTCGCCCAGCACCCGGACCGCCGCCGTACGGTGGCCGGCCCGCAGGTGGCCGCGGGCCAGGCCGAACGCGGCGCTGCCCTGGGCCCGGTCCCGCTCCCAGACCGCCTCGTAGTACTGGCTGATGTCCTTCTCGGGGTCGCGCAGCCGCTCGGCGCAGTAGCCGAGCGCGAGCTTGGGCGCCCACTCGCCGGGCACGATGTCGTAGACGGCTTCGAAGTAGCCCTGCGCAGAACGTACTTGATTTGCCATCAGGTCACGCAGGCCGCGGTGCCAGGCGAGCCGCCAGTCGTAGCCCGCAGTGTCCGGGCCCATCAGCCGCTCCGCCTCGGCCAGCCACGCCGCGGCCTGGCCGGCCGCCTCCTCGCCGCCGCGCCACAGGAATCCGCGGCACAGCCACAGCGCGACCTCGACCGTACGCAGCGGCGGATCGTGCAGCACCCGCTCCGCGACGCGCTCGGGCACCGCCGCGCCCAGCCGGCCGAGGAACACCACGGCGCCGTCGTCCGGGTCGGGGATCGGCACCGGCAGCGCGCGGGCCACCTCCTGCGGGCCGGGCGCGCCGAACTCCAACTCCGGTGCGGCGCCCATGGTCTGCTCGGGCCGCCCGGTCCAGTAGCCGGTGCCAGGGGCCTCGCCGAGCACCGCGCCGAAGAGCACCGCGGTCGGCTCGAACCGGGTGGAGCGCTCCGGGTGCCGCTCCTTCCGGCTCAGCGCGCGGTGCTCCCGCAGCACCTCCCACAACTGCCGGGACATCTGCGCCGCCGAGGTGAAGCGGGCGGCCGGGTCGTCGTGCGTGGCGCGGGCGATCAGCCGGTCGAAGGAGCGTTCGGCGAGCCCGGCGGCCGGCACCGCCTTGTCGTACAGCTCGTTCAGGGTGCGGCCGACCGTGAACAGGTCGCTGTCGACATGGAACCCGCGTCGGCCCAACTCCTTCGGTGGCGGCGCGTAGTTGCGGGTGTACGACAGCCGGGTGGTGCGGTCGTCCTTGCGGCGCACCGCACCGAGGTCGATCAACTTGACCTGCCGGCCGTAGTGGATGACGTTCGCGGGCTTCATGTCGCAGTAGAGCAGCCCCTGGTCGTGCAGGTACTCCAGGGCGCCGAGGATCTTGCAGCCGTACGTCACCACGTGGTCGAGCGCGAACGGCTCGCCGAACAACTCCTCCAACTCGTCGGCGCTCGACTTCAGCAGCAGGTTCAGCGGGCGGCCGGCGACGTACTCCATAACGATGTAGTCGGTCGGCTCCTCCTCGCCGGGCGCGAGGTGCTTGCGCGAGGAGATGACGCCGACCACGTCCCGGTGGTGCAGCGAGGCGAGCGAGCGCATCTCCTCGACCGCGCGGAGGCGGGCGATCGCGTCGCTGTTGTTGATCTGCGCCTTGAGCACCACCCGGAGGTCCTTCAACTCGGTGTCCTCGGCGAGGTACACCCAACTCGTGCCGCCCGGCGAGAGATAGCCGAGCACGCGGTACGTCTGCCGGCTGGCCTCGCCGATCTCGTCGCCGACCCGCAGTTGCGGGCGGAAGGAGTACGGGGTGCCGCACTCGGGGCAGTAGCCGTGGTCGGGCGGCGGCCCGCCGTCGTACGCCAGACCGATGGTGCCGGGGCACTCCGGGATGCCGCAGGGCCGGCCGCCGACGGGCGGCGGGCTGGGCACGCGGGCGATGCTGGCGAGCGGCGGCGCGGGGACATCGGGCAGCGGGACGAGGCCGTCGCTGTCGAGGGTGTCCAGGT
>NZ_JACEGK010000139.1:0-15647 GCF_056859195.1 Streptomyces sp. NH27 | reverse complement strand
GTTCATCATGTCCCCTCGCAGCGCATCGGTCAATGAAGCGATGCGTCAGCGTTCGCGCGATCGCCTCCTGCAAGCGACCGTCGAACTGGTCGAGGAGCGCGGCTACGAAGCCACGACGCTGGCCGACATCACACGGCGGGCGGGTTCCGCGCGCGGCCTGGTGTCGTACTACTACTCGGGCAAGCGCGCGCTGGTGCAGTCCGCGGTACACCGGTTGATGAACCAGGAGTTGACCGGGGCGCTGGAGGCGGAGCCGGCCCCGACGGACGGTGACGAGGTGCTGGCGCGGGCGATCGACGCGATCCTCGGGCTGACCGTGACGCACACCAAGCTGATGCGCATCCACATGGCCCAGATCCTGGCGGACGAGGGCTTCATCCAGTGCCCGGAACAGCAGCAACTGGCGGCGCTGCTGGAACAGGCGGTGGTGCGGTGGGGTGCGCGGGCACCGCAGGAGGAGTACCGGCTGCTGCGCGCGCTGCTGATGGGTGCGACCGTGGCCCTGCTGCTGCCGGGCGCCCCGATGCCGGTGGCCCGGCTGCGCGCCGAGTTGTTCCAGCGGTACGGCCTGGCCTGGCAGTTGGGCTCGCCGCCTTGCCCGCGGGACCCGCGGGACGTCCCGGACCGGTCCGGGACGGGCAGCACCGTCGGGGGCGCCTGACCCGGGCGGCGCCGGACGCCTTGATCGCGGACTCCGGTGCATGGCATGGCCGTTGAGCCAGTAGAGTGACTGACTGTGACTGCGCGACCGTTGCACGAAATTGTCGAGGCGGGCTGGGCGAAAGCGCTCGAGCCCGTGGCGGACCGGATAGCGGCGATGGGGGACTTCCTCCGCGCCGAGATCGCCGCGGGCCGCACCTACCTGCCGTCGGGGGCGAACGTGCTGCGCGCGTTCCAGCAGCCCTTCGACGAGGTGAAGGTACTGATCGTCGGCCAGGACCCGTATCCGACACCGGGTCACGCGGTCGGCCTGAGCTTCTCGGTGGCGCCGGACGTGCGGCCGTTGCCGGGCAGCCTGGAGAACATCTTCCGCGAGATGCACGGCGACATCGGCGCCCCCCGGCCGTCCAACGGCGACCTGACGCCCTGGACGCAGCAGGGCGTGCTGCTGCTCAACAGGGCGCTGACCACGGCGCCGCGCCGCCCGGCCGCGCACCGCGACAAGGGCTGGGAGCAGGTGACGGAGCAGGCGATCAAGGCGCTGGCCGGCCGCGGGCAGCCGCTGGTGTCGATCCTGTGGGGCCGCGACGCCCGCAACGCGCGGCCGCTGCTGGGCCCGCTGCCGGCGATCGAGTCCGCGCACCCGTCACCGATGTCGGCAGACCGCGGCTTCTTCGGATCCCGGCCCTTCAGCCGTGCCAACGACCTGCTGGTCAAGCAGGGCAGTCAGCCCGTGGACTGGCGGCTGCCGTAACCACACGTGTCGGCGCATGACACCGGCTCCGCCGAGGTGACGGCGTACGCCCGGGGAGGGGGCTACGGGTACGTCGCACCACCTGGTCTGGAACGGCGCCGCTCCAGACCGTGAGCGACCGTGTTGCCCCATGGTGTGTGGTGCCGCTTCGTGACGTTTCCGCTGATCGGAGCAGACGTGCGGGTGCGGGTGACGAAAGCGATCGGCGCCGGTCATCCGGAAGATGAGGTCGCAGCCCCTCGTAGGGGTGATGAAGGTGCTTCGGCGGGGTCATGGCCGCCACGGTCCTGATCAAGTTGCCACCCTCGTAGGGGCGATAAGGACTCGTATGGGTAGAGACGATGGTCAGCTCGTTGTACTTGTTGCTACCCCTTGTAGGGGCGATGACCCTCTGTGACAACCTTTGATGAGTCGGGACCTCATCGCCCCGAGGAGGGGTAGCAACGCCTCGGGGAGGCGGTGCGTGGAGTTCACCCCACACCCCCGACGCCGGACCGACCGTTATCCAGCTCCGCTGTCCCTCCCGCCCCCTGCGCCGCCCGACGCGGCAGCGGCTACCGCGAAGGGCCGCTGACATGCCGCCCCCATCGACCGCCGAGCCTGCGATCGGCAGCCTGTGCTCCGGATACGGCGGCCTGGAGTTGGGCGTTCAAGCAGCCCGCGGCGGCACGGTGGCCTGGCATGCCGAGATCAACGCCGACGCCTCCGCGATCCTGGCCCGACACTGGCCCGGCGTGCCCTGTTACGGGGACATCACCGCCGTCAACTGGGCCAACGTGCCCCGGATGTGCGTGCTGACCGCGGGCTTCCCATGTCAAAGACGCCTCGGTCACCGACCACCGCGCCGGACTCACCGCGAACACCCGCTCGGAGCTGTGGCTGCACGTGGCCCGTGCGGTCAAAGCCCTCCGTCCCTGCCTGGTGGTGATCGAGAATGTCCGAGGACTACTCACCTCACGCGCCGGTTCCCCTGGCGACGTGGAATTCCGCCCGTGGTGTCTGGGAGACGACCCAACCCGGCCTGCTCTGAGGGCACTTGGCGCCGTACTCGGCTCCCTGACCGACCTCCGGTACAGCGCGAGGTGGCTCGCGCTTCGCGCGCCTCCGACGTCGGAGCGCCCCACCGCCGCGAGCGGGCCTTCCTCGTTTATCTGGACAACTTTGGATTCTGCGGCCGTGAGTTCGTTCGATCGGGTGTCACCCCAGGGCCCCGGCAAAGTCGTCTTGTAGCCCTGTGGCGTGGGGTTTTGTGGCGGGTAGTGGTGCGCGGGCGTGTTCCGGTCCGGTTGGATGGAGGTTCCTACGCCGTACCGTCCGACCAGGGGATCACGCCCGCGCCATGCCATCGTCTCTCATCCCCGCGCCTGTTCGCACGCCCGTACTGGATCACGAACTCCTCGTGCACCTGCTCGGCCGGATACCTGATCCGCGCCGACGGCGCGGTGTGCGGCACTCGGTGGGCGCCCTGATCGCGGTGGCCGTGTGCGCGGTGGTGACCGGAGCACGGGGGTTCACCGCGATCGGGGAGTGGGCCCGTGATGCCGGCGGCGGTGCGCTTGCCCGGCTGGGACTTGAACGCGGCGATGTGGACGAGTCGACGATGCGGCGCCTGTTCGCCCGCCTCGACGCGGACCTGCTCGATGCGGTGCTGGGCGCCTGGGCGGCGACCAGGACCGCGTTGGTGGCGGGACGGCGGGTGATCGCCATCGACGGCAAGACCCTCCGGGGCGCACGCGGTGGCGGCTCCTCGGCCCCGCACCTGGTCGCCGCCCTCGCGCACGGATCAGGGGCGGTGCTCGGGCAGATCGCCGTGAGCAAGAAGAGCAACGAGATCCCGGCTGCCCGGGAGTTGCTCCAGAACCTCGACCTGGACGGCGTGGTCGTCACAATGGACGCGCTGCACACCCAGCACGACACCGCAGCCGTCGTGACCCGGGCCGGCGGTGACTACGTCCTGACCGTGAAGGCCAATCAGAAGTCGTTGTATGCACACCTCAAAGCGCTTCCCTGGGTTTCGGTACCCGCCACCACCAGGACAGACCGCGGTCACGGACGCCGGACCACCCGGACGGTCAAGGTCGTCGACGTACCGGCCTGGGTCGAGTTCAGCGGAGCCGCGCAGGTCGCACAACTGCGACGCACCGTCACCCGCAAGGGCCGACGGACCGTCGAGATCGTCTACCTGATCACCAGCGCGGACGCCCGTACCGCGCCACCGGAAGTCCTGGCCACCTGGGTGCAGTCGCACTGGGAGATCGAAAACCGCCTCCACTGGGTCCGCGACGTCACCTACGACGAGGACCGCTCCCAGGTCCACACCGGCAACGCACCCCGCGCCATGGCCGGCCTGCGCAACACCGCCATCACCCTCCTCCGCCTGAACGGCCACCACAACATCGCCGCCGCCCTACGACACCACGCCCCGCGACATCGACCGCCCCATCAACCTGCTCCTGGCCGCATGATCAACAACTTTGCCGGGGCCCTGGGGCGGCCCCTGAACGACCAGTCAAGGATCGTGACCGGCATGCTCGCTGAGGGGTGGACCCTGCAGGAGGTCAAGCAGGTCATCGCTGGGCGTCCTTGGCCCGACGTGATCACGACGAGCCGCGAAGCGATCATCGCGGGGCGACTACGGCAAGCTTGTGCAGGGCCTCCACCTGCCACGGCGCCCCTGCTGACCGCTGGTTCCGCGGCAACAGACTTACACATGAAGGGAGCAGTACGCGGTGGCCGGTCCACATGGACGCCGCCGCCTTGGACCGGAGAGGTGATTGCACACTGGACAGAGCGTGAGGACTGCGGCCGCCCTGTGCAGCCCATGCATCAGCGCCGTGCGATCTGCCTGGAATGGCCCGCGTGCAGGGGTAACTGCGGCATCCTGGGAGTCTCCGAGCGGCGCGTCGACCCGGCTGAAAGCTCTGGCCTTTGCCCTGGGTGCCGCACACACATGCTCGCACGGGCCAGCTGACGGCCTGGCGCCAGGGCACACGACACGGTTACATATGACTCGTCCCAGGTTGGCCGAGAGTTGACGTCAGCCGGCGGACAAGCGGGAGCCGGTCGACGCCCCTGACGGATTGACGGCCGAACTCGGACGCCCACCCAGGTGGACCTACGGTTTTCCGCAGTCCGAATCGATGGTTGGCCACATGGTGAACGACCGGATCAACTCATAGCGTTGGGCCCATGATTGCAGCGAGCAGTGGTGCGGAGCCAGCTGATGGGATTGCTGGCTGGGCCGTCCACATCATGGACTCTCTCGGCGCGCCAGGCGCTGGCCTGACAAACGCCGTGGATACCGTCTTCCCCTTCGTCCCGAGCGAGATCATCCTGCCGGTCGCCGGGTTCACCGCAGGGCAGGGGAGAATGAGTCCGGTCGCGGTGATCTTCTGGACCACGGTTGGGTCGATCGTCGGATCCCTGGTCGTGTACTTCGTTGGCGCTGCGCTAGGACGCGACCGCACGCGCCGGATCGCAGCGAAGGTCCCGTTCGTCAAGGCCCACGAGATCGACAAGGTCGAAGCGTGGTTCGCACGGCATGGTGCCAAAACGGTCTTTTTCGCCCGCATGGTGCCCGTGTTCCGAAGCCTGATTTCCATTCCGGCGGGCGTCGAGCGGATGCCGCTTGCCACATTCATCGGCTATACGGCAGCCGGCAGCCTCATCTGGAACGCCGTATTCGTCATGGCGGGTTTCTGGCTGGGGGACAACTGGCGACTGGTCGAAGAGTACGGGGGGATTGTTTCGAAGGGGGTAGCAGGGGTCGCCGTACTGCTGATCGGCTACTTCTTCATCTCGCGGATGCCGCGCCCTCGGGGCCGACACCGGTCGTGATGACCCGCGGTGGATACGGATTACACCTGCACCACGAATATTTCATTGGCAGGTTGAGGTCAAAAAGATAAGCGCAGGAGAGCTTCCTGTCCGGAAGATTGCCCCATTGCTGACATGTTCGCCGGATCGCTTCCCGGGGCTCGGCTTCTTTTCTAGAGTCGGACAACAACTTCTGAGAGAGAAGAGATCTGCGTGAATATCCCCACGACGTGGCGACGCATCGGTTTGGCAACTACTGCTCTGGCTGTGGTCATAACTCCTTTTACCGCAGCGTACGCAGATTCAGCAGACACCAGGGCGGAATCTACCGCCGCAGACGTAGGAGCAGCTGCCCCCCAGAGTATTGATTACGACACCTGGCTGAGGGATGTCCAACAGGCTGTAGACGCGTCCACTGCCTATGTCAAGCAGCGCGCGAGCAATGCGAAGAGTGAAAAACAGGCAATCGTCCTTGATGTCGACAACACATCGCTGGAGACTCACTTCCATCCGCTGCCGCCAACACCCGCTGTCAAGCCGGTTCTGGAGCTGGTCCGCTACGCTGAAGCACAAGGCGTAGATATATTCTTCGTGACTGCGCGGCCGAGTCTTATAAATCCCGTCACAGAATACAATCTAAAAATGGTCGGCTACCCGGTAGATGGCCTGTACGAACAGGGAATCGCCGACGTGTTCCGCCCTGTGGCCGAGTACAAAACCATCCTCATACCGGCGCTGATCTGCGCTTTCTAGCGTGGTGGACAGATCGCGGCAGGCCGCCCGCGACACCGCCCCCGCCAGCCTGGAGAATCGCATGGATCTCATCACCCTGGCCCTGCCCCAGGAGCCCGCCGACGGCATCGCGGGATGGGCAGCTGACCTCGTGGACACAATGGGCGGCCCGGGAGCCGGCCTCGCCATCGCTCTGGAGAACCTCTTTCCGCCGCTGCCCAGTGAAGTGATCCTGCCGCTGACCGGATTCGCTGCGGGGCAGGGCGTCATCACGCTGGCCTCCGCCCTGTTCTGGACCACGCTCGGCTCGGTGGTGGGCGCCGCGGTGCATGCTGTTCGGGCGCGAGCGCATGCACGCCATTTGGGCCCGGCTCCCGCTGGTCAAGGCATCCGACCTGGAGCGGACGGAGGAGTGGTTCGCCAAACACGGCACCAAGGCGGTCTTCTTCGGGCGTATGGTGCCGATCTTCCGCAGCCTCATCTCCGTGCCCGCCGGGCTGGAACGCATGGCCATGCCCGTCTTCCTGCTGCTGACCACCCTGGGCAGCCTGGTGTGGAACTCGGTGCTCGTCATGGCGGGTTACTGGCTGGGCGACCAGTGGTACACCGTCGCGACGTACGTCGGCATCGTCAGCAAGGCCGTCCTGGTCCTGGTCGTCGCGGCACTGCTGCTCTACCTGGTGGTCCGCCTGCGCTCGCGCAAATCCACGGCGCAGCACGGCCGTTCCTCGTGAGCACCGCCGCCCCCCTCCTCGCACCGGACGGACAATTTTGTCCCGGCTGCGCGGCCCGGCTAAGCTCGGTATCCGTGCGGGGGGAATCAGCAGACATCACTGAGCAGTACCTCTCGAACGTGCTCGGGGCCGCGCTCGTGGAGGATGCGGGAGCCACACCCCCGCCCCCCGCTTTGCTGCGCCGGGCCGCCGGTCTTTTCGTCGGCTGCTGCACCGCACTGATCGGCTTCCTCTACTTCACGGTGGTCGGAACGGCCCTCGGCCCGCTGCTGCTGTGGCCCCGTACCCGCAGGAAGACCCTCGTCGTGCTGGCTGGCGGGGCCCGACAGCTCACCGCGTGGGAACGGCGGCGTCGCTCGGTCTACTTCGGGGACCGCTTCCCCGCCCGCAACGTGCCCGACCAGCGGATCCTGCGCTATCTCGCGACACGCATGTACGTCGGCATGCTCACCAGCATCGTGGTCGGACTGCTGGTCTTCGGCGCCGTCCTGGCGGGCCTTCTCCTCGGCGGAGTCGTGCGCGGCACGCTTAGCTGGCAGGAACTGCTCACTCAGGTGTTGCTCGGCGGAGTGCTGCTGTTCCTCGATGTGCAGGGGTTGTTCTCGTTGGAGGCGTTCGACTCACGCCTCGCCCGGGAATGCTTTGGCCCCTCGGAGCGCGAGCTGCTCCAGCAGCGCATCAACGAACTGGCCACCAGCCGGGCCGCGGTGCTGCAGGCGGTCGACGCCGAGCGCCGCCGCATCGAGCGCGATCTCCACGACGGCGTCCAACAGCGCCTGGTGGCCCTGGCGATGCTGCTCGGCCGTGCCCGCAGGAACCGGACGCCCGAGCAGGCCGACGCACTGCTGCTGCAGGCGCACAAGGAGTCGCAGGAAGTCCTGACCGAGCTGCGGGAAGTGGCGTGGCGGGTCTACCCGACCGCGCTGGACAACCTGGGCCTGCAGGAAGCCCTCGGCGGGGTCTCCGAGCGGTGCAGCATTCCCATCCGGATGGATCTCGACCTGACCAAGGCCCTGCCTCGCTCGGTCGAGACCGCCGCCTACTTCGTCGTCTCCGAGGCCGTGACGAACGCCGCCAAGCATTCGGCGGCGACGGCGATTTCGGTGAGCGTGCGCCACCGCAGGGAAGTCCTCGTCGTCCGGGTCGAGGACAATGGCGTCGGTGGCGCGAACCCGGCGGGCAACGGTCTGACCGGGCTGGTCAGCCGGGTCGGCGCGCTCGACGGCCGACTGCATGTCCACAGCCCCACGGGGGGCCCAACCACGATCATCGCGGAGCTGCCGTGCGCGTAATGCTGGCCGAGGACTCGACTCTCCTGCGGGAGGGGCTCGTCCGCCTGCTCACCGAGGAGGGCCACGACGTGCTGGCCGCGGTGGGTGACGCGGACACCCTCCTGCGCGAGGTCGAGACCATGCCCCCGGACATCGTCGTCGTGGACATCCGGATGCCGCCGACCCACACGGACGAGGGACTGCGTGCCGCGGTCGAGATCCGCAAGCGCTGGCCCGACATCGGCGTCCTGGTGCTGTCCCAGCACATCGAGCGCAACTACGCCGCCCAGCTGCTGTCCGCGAACGCCGAACGGGTCGGCTACCTGCTCAAGGACCGGGTGGCGCAGGTCGATGAGTTCCTCGACGCGCTGGAGCGCATCCACGCGGGTGGGGTCGCCATCGACCCCGAAGTCGTACGGCAGCTGGTGTTCCGCACCACGCACAGCGACCCGCTCACCCGACTGACCCCGCGCGAACGCAGCGTCCTTGAGGAACTGGTCCAGGGGCACACCAACGCGGCCATCTCGCAGAAGCTGCACATCTCCATGAGCACGGTCGAGAAGAACCTCAACGCGGTCTTCGACAAGCTCGAACTCGCCCACACCACCGGCTACAACCGCAGGATCCTGGCCGTGCTGCGCTACCTGGAGTCGTAATGGCCCAGGCACGGCGAAGCGCCTCGCCCGACGGACCCCGCAGGGGATCCGGCAGAGCAGAGGCGCTCAGCCGTTCGGTGTCAGTGCGCCAGGCGTCCTGTCACTGGAACGAATACGGGTTCAGCGCATCCTCGGGAAGGTGCTCCAGCTGCACCCGGTCGCCGATGCCGGCCTCCGTGGCGAGTTCGAGGAGCACATCGAGCGCGACGTGGTCCTCCAGCGCGAACCCGGTCGAGTCGAAGACGGTCATACGGTCCTGATAGCGGGCCGCAACGTCCGGCTGTGCACACAGGGCCATCAGATCGGGTCCGAGGTCGCCCGGCTCCAGCTGCTGGCACTCCCCCTCGCGGAGCGCCTGGGCCCGGTGGTCCGGCGTCACGAACGCCGACTTCAGGATTTCCTTCGGTATCTCGAACTTGCCGATGAGGTCGGCACCGATGGCGTTGATGTGGACGTGCGGCCGCAGCTGCCCGCCGTCCAGGACCGGACCTGCACTGACGCCGACGGAAGTGACGGTGCAGATGATGTCCGCCGCCGCCTCGAGTTCGGCGAGCTCCACGGCACGGACGTCGAGCCCGAGGAAGTCCATGCGATCCGGGAAGGAGCGGGCATGCGCCGGCTCGATGTCGTGGACGAGGATCTGCTCCAGCGGGAACACGCGGCTGAGTGCGTGCGCCTGTGTCACCGCCTGGGCGCCGACGCCCACGAGTCCCAGGGTCCGGCTGTCCGGACGGGCCAGCAGCCTGCTGGCGACCGCCGACGCTGCTCCGGTACGGATCGCGGTGGGCAGGATGCCGTCGCAGACCGCCAGCAGACGGCCTGTCACATCGTCGTAGCGGGTGAGTGAGCCGATGATCGTGGGCAGTTGGAAGGTGGCCGGGTTGGACGGGGTGTAGGCCACGGTCTTGATCGTTATCGAACTTCCCGGATCGTGGTGCGGCATCCACTCCAGGATGGCTGTGTCTCCGGGACCCCGGAGAAATCCGTCCCGTGCCGGGGTGATCCCCTTGTCTCTTGCCGTGAAGGCTTCCCGCAGCCGGATAATCATCCGGTCCATGAAGTAATCGTTGCCATTCTCCTTGACGATTTTGGCAACATGCTGCCGGGTGAGGACGGTAGTCTCCATTTTTCTCCCTCGACTGACAATGCGGCTGGCAAGGGACCGTTCACCAGGTCGCCGTGCGCGCCCCCGCCGCAGAGGCCGGCGACGTGCGCGCCGCTCTCAGAAGCCTGCTCCAACGCACCGCTGACAGCGAGCTGTTCGCACACGACCAGACGCCGACTATCAAGCAGTCCGCCGACCGCACGGTCCACACCGTCGACGTGGGCACGCCCCACTCGCCCAACAGCGACGGGGCCAAGAAGTCGCTGGACGTACTGCGCACATGGCTGCCGCAGGCGACGGCCGCTTTACCCGACGCCGAATCCGCCGTGGGCGGAAAGGTGGCGCAGAGCGTCGACTTCACCGGCCACCTCGAAGAGCGCATGCCCTGGGTCGTGGGCTTCGTCCTGCTGCTCACCTTCGTCACGATGGTCTTCATCTTCCGCTCCTTGGCCGTGGCGGGCTCGGCGATCTTCCTGAACCTGCTGTCCGCGGCGGCTGCGTTCGGCGTGCTGGTTGCCGTTTTCCAGAACACTTGGGCCGAGAACCTGCTGGACTTCCACAGCTCGGGCGCCGTGGTCTCTTGGCTGCCGCTGTTCCTGTTCGTGGTGCTCTTCGGACTGTCCATGGATTACCACGTGTTCGTCGTCAGCCGGATCCGGGAGGCTGCGCTCAAGGGCGCCTCCACCCGGGATTCGGTACGCGAAGGCGTTACGCGCTCGGCAGGCGTGGTGACCAGCGCCGCGATCGTCATGGTCGGAGTGTTCGCGATCTTCGGAACACTGAGCATGGTCGAGTTCAAGCAGCTCGGCGTCGGACTGGCCGCGGCCATTCTGCTCGACGCCGTGGTCATCCGGATCTTCGTCCTGCCGGCGTTGATGGCGGCGCTCGGCAAGTGGAACTGGTGGCCGGGCGGGATTCCCACCCGCCGCAACAGCCGGCGGACTCCGGTCGCAAGGCACGGCAGCCCGAGGCTGCAACCCGAAGAGCAGCCCCAGTACGCGCACTTCGCACCTCAGCAGACGTACGGCTCCGCCACGTGGCACCAGACGTATGAGCAGGCGTACGAGCAGCCGTCGGTCCCCGACGGTTATCTGCAGCAGCGGCAGGTGAACCAGGCGCCCCAGCAGCAGAGCCCGTACGACGCCCAGGGCCGGCCCGACCAGCAGTCCTACGCGCCGCAGGCGGACGGAACCTGGCCCGCACTGCCCCGCCGCGACACCCTCCGACCTGACAACTACCAGTAGTAGATTCAGGTCCCTCCGTCGAGGAGGGAGGGTCACCCGCCATCCCCTGAGCGGAATGACCCTCCCTCCTCTCTCTTTGGTCCCACCACTTCAGGGCCGGTCGGCGCCCGCCGCTGGCGACGTGCTCACCCCGGCCGCGGTCGGCCCGCCCGTACCGGCCCAGGGCTGCCCGCCCGTTGACGCCGCCACGTACGGGGATCTGCTAGGCAAGGACCTCGGCCTCAGCCGAGACGATCACCTCTGTCAGCAGGTGTTGCTTCCTGCTCGAAGAGCCACCGTTGACCGGGCCCTGTCTCACATTCGGGAGGCAGTCGGCGATCAGATGTCGGCAGGCGTCGGCGAAGTGGTCAGCGACCCGCCCCGCGCTCTTGCCCGCGAAGACCTCCGGGCGGGCCCGTGCGCCCTCGACTCACCTGTCCCAACTGCTGGGCGGCAGCCACAGTGAAGTTTCCCCGTGACCTTGGACACGATCTTGTTATGCCGCGAGGGCGTGTTGTTGGTGCCGCCGGGTCTCGGCTGGGGTGAGGTAGCCGAGGACCTTGTGTTTCCGTAGGCGCCGGCGGTTGTAGAAGGTCTCGATGAAGGCGAAGACCTCGGCGCGGGCGGTGGCCCGGTCGGGCCAGGTACGGGTGCCGATCTCTTCCTTGAGCAGGGCCCAGAAGCTTTCCGCGGCGGCGTTATCGAAGCATGATCCGGTGCGTCCGCAGCTCTGCCGCAGGCCCAACTCGCGTATTTCGCAACGGAATGCAGCAGATGTGTACTCGCTGCCGCGATCCGAGTGCGCAACACATCCGGGCTGCAGGTCGCCGCGGCCGTGAGCCATCTTCAGCGCGTCGACGACCAGGGAAGCGCGGTGGTGGTCGGCCATGGCATAGCCGACGACCTCGCGAGTGGCCAGGTCCAGCCAGCAGGCGAGGTAGAGCCAGCCCTCGGCTGTCGGGAGGAAGGTGATGTCCCCGACCAGCTTCGTCCCCGGCCGCTCGGCAAAGAAGTCGCGGCCGATCAGGTCCGGGGCCGGCCTGGCCTTCTTGTCCGGCCGGGTCAGCGAACGCCGGCGGCGCCGGTGAGCGCCCTGGATGCCGCGTTCGCGCATCAGGCGGGCGACGCGCTTGCGGTTCACCCGCCGTCCCAGGCGCCGCAGTTCGGCATGAACGCGCGGAACGCCGTAGGTGCTGCGGGACGCGAGGTGGATGACGGCGATCTCGTGGCCCAGGGCTTCGTCGGCAGCCTTACGCGCGGCGCGGTCCTTCGCCGCGGCCCGCCAGGCATAGAAGGAGGAGCGGGCCACGTTCAGCAGCCGACACAGCCAAGCGATGTTGTGGGTGGTCTTCTCCCAGGGCCCCGGCAAAGTCGTTTTGTAGCCCTGTGGCGTGGGGTTTTGTGGCGGGTAGTGGTGCGCGGGCGTGTTCCGGTCCGGTTGGATGGAGATTCCTACGCCGTACCGTCCGGCCAGGGGATCACGCCCGCGCCATGCCATCGTCTCTCATCCCCGCGCCTGTTCGCACGCCCGTACTGGATCACGAACTCCTCGTGCACCTGCTCGGCCGGATACCTGATCCGCGCCGACGCCGCGGTGTGCGGCATCCGGTGGGCGCCCTGATCGCGGTGGCCGTGTGCGCGGTGGTGGCCGGAGCACGGGGGTTCACCGCGATCGGGGAGTGGGCCCGGGATGCCGGCGGCGGTGCGCTTGCCCGGCTGGGACTTGAACGCGGCGGGGTGGACGAGTCGACGTTGCGGCGCCTGTTCGCCCGCCTCGACGCGGACCTGCTCGAACTGCATTTCCTGATGACGGTAGTCCGGGGTGGCGGCAGGCGGTTGACCCGGGTTGTGCCAGCGGCGGCTTCGCCGAGTCGAATGATCTCCTCGTGCCGGGCGGCGAGGCGGGCCAAGGCCCGACCGCGGAAGGCCGTGAGCTCGTCGATCGTCTGCTCCGACTGGGCCAACTCTGCGGCTTCATACCGATGAGGGGCGACCGCGGGAACCGGGTACGCCTGGCCATCCTCCACGGCACCGTCAGGCATACACCGCCGCCGGCGGCGGACCGTCAGCGGATGGCGAGGAGGCCGGCCACCAGAGCTCGGAGCCCGTCCAGGTAGGTGTCCTCGCCGGTCAGCGGTGCCCAGCGGTCCGCGACCTGCGCCAACCTGGGCAGTTCGCCCGGGTCGAGATCGCCGAAGACCTGCTCCCGGTAGGTCGCACGGTCATTGCCTTCGCGTCGCCGGGCCGATGTCGCCCGGACCACGATCTCTCCAGCGGTGTAGTACCAGATCGCGCGGTAGCCGTGCACGGCCCGCTCGGGGGACAGTCCGGATTCGATCAGGCCGTCGACGATCTGCTCGACGAACCACAGCGCGGACGTGGACATCAGGTCGTCGGCGGTCAGCACTTCCACGATCCAGGGGCAGGCGGCGAGCGCCTCGTGGATCGCGGTGGCGGCGACGACGATCCGCTCGCGAGGGTGGGCGGGCAGTTCGGGTCGGCGCAGTGCCTGCGCGGTGTAGTCGTCCAGCAGTAGGACGAGCAGTTCTTCCTTGTTGCGGACGTGGTGGTAGAGCGCCATCGGCGTGCTGCCGATCTCCGTGGCCAGCCGCCGCATGGTCAGCCGGTCCACGCCTTCCTCGGTCACGATCCGGCGGGCCGTCCCGATGACCTCGTCGCGGGAGATGCGGGGAGGTCGGCCAGGGGATTTGCGTGGTGCGGACGGCTGCGGCATGCCCCCATCATTCCCCAGGTGTCGACAACGGCGATCCCCTTAAGCTAGTTTCTTTACATGTATAAAAACTCACGGGGGCGACCCGGCGTGGTGCTGGCGGCGGCGGCCGTCGCCCAGTTCGTCTTCGCCCTGGACATGTCGGTGGTCAACGTCGCACTGCCCGCAATCCGCACCGCGCTGGGATTCGCCCCGCTCGACCTGTCGTGGATCGTGCACGTCTACGCGCTCACCTTCGGCGGACTCCTGCTCCTGGGGGCCGCGCTTGTGACCTGTACGGTCACCGTCGGCTGTTCGTGGGGGGCCAGGTCGTCTTCGGGTTGTGCTCGCTGGCGGGCGGGCTGGCCCAGGCACCCTGGCAACTGATCGCCGCCCGCGCCGGTCAGGGGCTGGGTGCCGCCGCAGCCGCCCCGGCCGCGCTGGGCATGCTCACCACGACGTTCTCCGAGGGCCCTCGGCGCGTCCGGGCGCTCGGGGTGTGGAGCGCGGTGAACGCCGCGGGGGGAGCGCTGGGGGTACTGGCAGGTGGCCTGCTGACCCAGTACGCGGGTTGGCGCTGGGTGATGCTGGTCAACCTGCCCATCGTGGCGGCGGCTCTCGCGCTGGCTGTGGCAGGCGTGCCCGCCGGAGCACAGCCCGACCGGCGCGAGAGGCTGGACGTGCTCGGCGCTGTCCTGGCGACCGGCGGAGTCGGGCTGCTGGTGTTCGGTGTCGTCCGCACCGACGCCCGAGGATGGGAATCACTGGCCACCGTGGCGACCCTCGCCGCTGCGGCCGCGCTCCTGGCCGCCTTCGTCCTCGCCGAATCCAGGGCCCCCGCGCCGCTGCTGCGCCTCGGCCTGTTGCGCAGTCGCTGGGTGGCCGGTGCCAACGTGCTGGTGTTCCTGGCCGCGGCCGGGCAGTTCACGGCGTTCTACTTCGTGTCCCTGTACATGCAGCAGGTCCTGGGTATGGGTGCCGCCGCGACCGGCGCCGCGTTCCTGCCGTTCTCTGCGAGCCTGGTCACGGGCACCGTCATCGCGACCCGCGTCACCACGGCACGCACCCCCCGAACCGCCCTGGTGCCCGGTGCTCTGCTGGCCGCCGTGGGTCTGGCCTGGCTGGCCTTCATCAGCCCCGGCGGCGGCTTCCTCACCGACGTGCTCGGTCCCACCGTCGTCTCCGGCGTCGGCGTCGGGCTGGTCCTGGCCCCGGTCGCCGCCGCCGCGACCACCGGCGTCGCCTCCCGCGAGGCCGGCATGGCCTCCGGCCTTTTCAACAGCTCCCGCCAACTCGGCGGCTGCGTCGGCCTGGCCGCCCTGGCCACCGTCGCCGCGCTCCGCACCGGCACGGCCACCGACCCCGCCGCCCTCAACGACGGCTATGCCCTGGGCCTTGCCGTCACCGCCGGCCTCTTCGTACTCGCGGCAGTCGTGGCGATCGGGGTGCTGCCCCGACGCCAGGCCGCCCTGCCCGACCCGCAACCCGCCGCCCCCGCAAAGAACCGACTGGAAGGCCGGCCATCATGACGACGACCCCCATCGACCTGTTCGTCTCCGCGCTGCAGTTCCGCCCCGACGGCGAAGTCCGAGCCGCCGACCGGCAGATGACGAGCAGCGACTCCGGCACCTGGCAGATCGCGACCTTCCACGTGGAGACCGACACCGACGTCCACGCCGACCACTGGGAGATGCACCCGGAGGCCGAAGAGGCCGTGTGCTGCCTGACCGGCGGCGTCCGCCTCTACCTCCGTGCCACCACGCCCGGCGGCGCCGAGGACATGGTGCGGTTGCGGGCAGGCACCGCAGTGATCGTCCCCCGCGGCCGCTGGCACCGCCTGGAGCTGAACGCCCCCAGCGACCTGATGTCGATCACCCTTCGCCACGGCACTCGCCTCGAAAAGCGCACCGACACTCACTGACCGGGAGGTGGCCCGGCAGATTCGCTGCCGGGCCACCGCCTCGGCGGGCTGGTACGGGACTCCGA
>NZ_JACEGK010000138.1:0-15669 GCF_056859195.1 Streptomyces sp. NH27 | reverse complement strand
CCCGTACGTCACCAGCGGATGAAGAACCGTTGACGGTTGCGTCACCTGCCGGTTCCCGGAGACGCGGGAGGCGGTTCGCGACGACGGCGGGGTGCGGTTCGCGACGACCGAGGGCGCGGGGCGGGTACGGAGGAGCCCGGCGCGGCAACTCGTCGGCGCGGGACGGAAAATCGTTCGACGGCCATCCGCCCGGCGATGCATGATCGTCGCATGTTCCGGCCCGCCTTCCTCGCAGACGCCACCGCAGCAGCGGTCGCGCTGGCGGCTGCCCGGAACGCATCGGTCGCACAGGCCGCGCAGGCCGCGGCCGTCGCACGGCCGGCATTCCTCGACGGCGCATTCGACGGCGCACGAAGCTGACCCTCCCCGGTACGACACATCCGGCGGACCCCGCAGGGGGAGGGTCGGTACGGCCCGGGGTCCGTGAGGCGGCCCGCCGCCTTCCCCCTTCCGGTCGCCGCGTGGCACGCGGCGACCGTCGAGGAAGAGTTCACCCATGCCCAAGCAGGCGTACATCCGTACCAAGCCGCACCTGAACATCGGCACCATGGGTCATGTCGACCACGGCAAGACCACGTTGACCGCCGCCATCACCAAGGTGCTCGCCGACCGCGGCAGTGGCACGTTCGTGCCGTTCGACCGGATCGACCGGGCCCCGGAGGAGGCGCGGCGCGGCATCACCATCACCATCGCGCACGTCGAGTACGAGACCGGCACGCGGCACTACGCGCACGTCGACATGCCCGGTCACGCCGACTAGGTAGACGGTTCACTCTGGCATACTGTCGCCAAGGGGAGAGGCGGGGCTGTGGACGAAATTGATCTTTACCTTCGCAAGAGCAAAATCGTACGCGAAGGCGTGGAGGCGCTGACCTTCAAGACGCAGGAATCTCGGGGGCGCGAATGGGCGGAGCGGAACAATTACACCGTGCGCAAGGTGTGGAAGGACAACCTCAGCGCGTGGACTGTCACCAATCGGCCGCAATTCGACCGTGCCCTGAGCGCGCTCAGGCGAAACGAAGTCCCTGCGCTCTGGTGCTACGCGATTGACAGGTTCGACCGGAAGGGCGCCCTCTCAGTCATTAAGATCATGGACGCCGGGGCACGAATAATCTTTGATTACGAGCGCCTTGACAGTGCCGAGCCACGAGACCGCGAACGCATCATCAGCGAAGCCGAGCGGGCTAAGTCGGTGTCAGATCTGCTGTCACACCGGGTACGCGACACGAAGAGGGGGCAGCGTCAACGTGGCGTGTGGCTGGGGGCGGCGCCGTATGGCCTTCGGAAAGACAAGGCGGGCAAGCTTCACCACACGAAGGCGTGGGGCAACGTGATTCGCATCCTCACCGACGTAGCGTCGGGAATTGCGCCACGTCGGGTAGCCCGCGGCCTGACGGCGGATAAGGTGCCCGCCCCCGACGGCGGGGCGTGGGGGGCTTCGACGATTCGTCGCATCGTCTACAACCCCGTGTACGAGGGATGGCAAGTAGTGGCGCTGTCCCGGGAATACACGTGGCCGGTGCCCTACCGGAACGAAACGGGAAGCCGTGTGTCCGTGTTCGCGACTGGGGTGGCGCCAGCTCCCGCAGACCTCGTGGCGCGCGCCAGACGCGTGCACGCCGGACACCAACGCGGTCCGCTTGGCCCACGCACGGGGAAAGCCTCCCACCTCCTCACCGACCTGTTGCGGTGCGCCGGATGTGGCTCCAAGATGCCCACTTGCGGGCGCTCGTACGTGTGCTGCGGGCACCAAATGGGGAAGCCATGTCCCGCTCCCGCGTCGGCCATGCGCGAACGCATCGAGGAGTACGTGTATCGCGAGTGGATGGGTGCGGTCACTCGGGCCGACCTAGACGCGGGAGATCCGCTCATGATTGCCGTAGCGGAGCGTTGGGCGGCGCTAACGGCTCCAGAGGAGACCGAGGAGACACACGAGGCGCTATCGGCTGTGAAGGCTGCGGAGGCCGCCATTAGGCAGCTTGCCGACGACCGCGCCGCAGGGCTCTATAACGGCGCAATGGGCAGGCACTTCCCGCGCCTCGTGGCGGAGGCCGAAGAAACGCTCTCCCAAGCTCAAGAGCGGGCGCACGCGCTCAGTGGGCGGACCGTCAACCTGACGATGTTCGATGACATCGACATTTTGGAGTCGGCGTGGGAGGGCTCCGACCTACCCATGCGCCGTGACCTACTTCGTGTGGCGATCGACAAGATCACGGTTACCCAAGCCGCCCGGCGGGGCGCTCCGTTCGACGGTGACGCGCGCTGTGTCATCGAATGGGCGACGCCAGAGGTCGTGTAGCCGAACAGCAGAACGCCCCCGGAAGCCGTCTGGGGGCGTTCTCTTACGTCTGGCTACTTGTCCGCCGTCGGCGTCGACCACGGGCCCGCTGGGGGAGGTTCTGGGAGCTTCGCTCCGGGACGCCGTAGGTACCAGCGGACGAACTCTCTGATCACCTTCCCGCGCGGGCTACGGCCGTCGGGGTTGGCCACCTTGGCAGCGTCCAGGAACGGCCCCCACTCGTCGGCCGGCATGCGCACCTTGCGCTGAGGGTCGTACTCAGTCTCTTCAGTCATGCGGACCACGGTAGCCCCGTTTGTGGCCACAAATCAACCATCAGAGGACTTGCCTTGTGGCCACAAGCCGTCTATGTTTGTGGCCACAAGAACGGCGAACGCCCCGCCGGTCCTGGCAGACGTTGACGGGGCGCTCGTCCTCCGCAAAGAGGAGCCTCAACCATGGCACAGATCACCATCCCCGCGAACCTCACCCCCGCTCAGGCTGACGGCCTGGCGTGCGTCGTCTGCGACGCCGATTACCTCCGCGTCCACGTCACCCACGTCCCCGTGGGACGGTCGGAGACCGGGTCGCAGATCTTCGCTTGCGTGCCGTGCGTCGAAGACCACACCGACGCCCGCCCCGTACTCGTCGTCGGCGGCACCGCGACCCCCGCTCACCTCGCCGACCTGACGGCGTATGCCTACGACGTCGCGGACAAGCTCCGGATCTCCGCCACGGTCTCCACGTGGGCCGACGGGGAGGTCTTCGACGGAGACATCACCGCCTACTCGGCCGTTGTCGCCTGGGACGGCTGGGAGGCGTCGCTGTCTGCCTCCATGCTCATCGGCGCCGCCTTCGTGGCCGGGCTGCCCCTCATCGACGCCGACACCATCCAGGCGCTCCCGGAGACCGACGAGTGTGAATGGTGCCTCACCCGGGACGAGGACGAGGAGCAGCCGGAACCGCAGCTCGTTGCGGGCACGTGGACGCCCGCCGTATGCGCGTCGTGCGCTCCGCTGGTTCGCAAGGCTGAGTGCGACCGTCAGCGGGACGCCCGCAAGGCCGCTGCCTCCGTCCGGTGTGCAGCATGAACGAGAGGCGCGCACTCGCCAAGTGGGTGCTGGCTCAGCTCTCCCCGTCGGACGCTGCTGCCCTCCGCTCGTTCTTCCTCGACGGCCGCCGGCCTGACGAGACACCCGCCCGACGTCGGGCGCGGGTGACAGCCATCCGCAAGGCACGGGCCGTCATCTCCGCAGTCTGACCACTCTCCGTAGTCGAACGCCCCTGCCGCTTCCGAGCGGTGCGGGGCGTCGACATGTCTGGGGAGTCGTCAGAAGCGGAGGACGGCCCTCCGAATGTCACTGTGCGTCCCCACCGAATACCCTATGCGCATGCTCGCCCGGTGGCCGCTCCAACCCTGTCCAAACCTCGCCGAAGTTTGTTTACGAGTTTTCGCAGGTCAAGCCGGGTATGGTGGCTCGACTGTACAAACTTGGGGGTAGTTTTCCTTTCACTCTCTACGCGTTAAGGAGGCTTCAAAAACACTAGTTAGTTTGGATATTTGTATCGAGGTTCGCGACGTCCCCTCCTGGCCGTCACTCGTTGCAGTGAGCGACCGTCGCGCTCAGGTGGGCGGAGGGTGCGGCCGACGTCGAACGGCGAGAGGATTCCGCGAGTCGCATCGAGCTGTCCGCCCTGGACGCTCTCAGGAAGCCGCAGGCGGCCGTCTGACGCCTTTCCAGCGCCCGAATGAGGAGTTGGGTTACCCGCCCCATTTCAGGCCCGCACACGGCTTTCTACGGCCACGGGGTATTCGACATCCGCCGAACGCCCGCATTTGATTAAGCTTCGGTAACGAAAAGGGGTGGCCTAGTGGCATTTGGGCAGGTGAGCCTCTTTAGAGCTGACACATCCGGTACACAACATAAGTAGAGGGAGAAAAGTCGCCGCGACGGCCGGCGGACGCCCCCTCTCCATATCGGACGTGCCTCCGCGGGGTCCATCCTCTCCCCTGGACGTAGAGGCCGTCCCGACGACAACCCCTCATGCGTGAGTGCCGGGGGTTGTCGTGGGCCGTGCTGGCGTCCAGTGTTGAGCGCTCCTTTTCTCCGCTCCGCTGCCGACGTCAGTACGGCTAAGACTTCAAGGGCTGATCACCTAATGGTGGTCGGCCCTTTTTCGTTGGCCTTCCTACGGCCACCCGGACCGAATGTCTACACACAGGAGATGCCAGGAGGCGCACATGCCCACGCAGACTTGCCGCGACTGCCGTACCGAACTGCCGCTCACGACTCGGTACTTCGGTATCCATGCCGACACCCGAACGGGGCTGCGCACAACGTGCCATAGCTGTAGAGCGGCAGAGAAGCGCGCCTACTATCTGCGGAACGCCGACGCTATCCGCGAGAAGGCCCGCATACGCCGCCAGACGCGCGCGGCAGCGTTCCGGGCGGCCGGAGTATGGGACGTGGCCTGATAGGCCGTTAGAGCGCAATCTGTGCCCTCGTCGGGGATTCCCTGGCGGGGGCGGACGTGTTTCTAGAGAGGAAACCAGCATGACCAACAGTGAATTGAACGCCGCATGGGCCACGGTGCCCGAGCGAGCCGCTATTGATAAGGCGCTTGCCGACGTGCAGGAACGCAAGCAACAGACGCCTCCCGTAGTTGACCCCGACGACGCGCGAGCGGACGTCATCAAGGAAGCCGTGCGAGCCGTCGTCAATGGCGAGCCGTGGCCGAAGGACGTCGGCAAGCGCGCGGCAACCGCGTACGTCGACGCGCTTGCGGCCAACGCCGAATGGCTGGCCGTCGTCGACGCTGAACGGGGCCTGACGGCACGCCGGGAGGACTTGCGGGAGGTCTACCGGGCAGACCTGTTGTCGGCCCTTGGAGGCCGCCTGGAGGACGTCCTGAGCGAGGTACGGACGATCGTCAAGCGGTCGGGCCGCATCACCACCGCCGACGCCGCAATTGAAGCCGGCGGAAGCGCTGTCGGGGACTACGCCAAGCTGCGTGCCCTCGGTGGTCGCCTGGCGGACATCACCGCCGCACAGAGGCACATCCTCTCCGGCCCCGGTGCCGACGCCCCGGGATTGGCCGAGGCATACCGACGAGGGCACGACACGGTGCGCGGCCTCACGTCCGACCCGGTGCCCGCGCACATCTCCGACGTGCTGACCGGCAAAGAGCCGCGCGGCATCGAATTCCTCGTCTGGGTTGCCCAGTGCGGCCGTGCGTGGGTGCCGACGTCCGAGGCTGACCTGTTGGCCGAGCGTGTAATGCCGGACCGCAGCGTTCCTGATGGCCCGACCACCGACTATTCGCCCGTGGTGGTTCCCATTCCGACGCCCACGCAGCCCACCCCGTCGGGCTTTGAGCGACCTACGAACATCACTTCGACTACGAGGTACTGACATGACTCCCGAGGAAATCACTGCCCTCCGCGCCGCTGTTGGCGCGTCGCACGGACTCACCCCCGCACAGGCCATGCGCCTGGAGGGTGGCAGCCAGGCGGAAATGGAGGCCGACGCCGCGAACTTGCTTCGCATTTTCGCGCCCGCCATGCCGATACAGGGTGGCGGAAGTGACGCCGGTACAGCCGGTTCCGTGGCGGCCGGCGCCGCGCGTTACAACACCCAGCACGGCATTACCGACGCCGACGACGAGAACCCCGCCGGCCCGCTCGGTAGTCCGCAGAACCCTGTGACGCGCACCAGCTACCAGATGGAGCGCTGAAGTGGGCGACGACAACCAGCCCGCGCGCTGTCTCCACTGTGACGCGGAGCTTCCGGCGCGAAAGCCGGGCCCGGGCAGGAAGCGGCTTTTCTGTTCCATATGGCATGGTAAGGCTTTCCGGCGCAAGTGGGCGCACATTCAGGCCCCCGAAGACTTCTGACGAGCCAGGGAGAAAGCATGACTGCAACCGCTATCGCTGACGACTTCACGGGGCGCTGTGAGGACGGGTCGGAGTGCACTCAGCCGGCTGAGATCGGTTACTACTGTGCCGAACACGCGCTTGCGCGCTACAAGCTCAGTACCGGCCTGAAGCGAGCCGACAGGGCGTCGCTGCGGGCTTCCAACGCCGGTTCCGGGCGCGCCTGAGTTATTGAATGCGGTAGCCATCCAAATAATTCCCCACCCCTTTTATAAAGGTAGATGCATGGGGAAATTACCAGAGATAAATTCATGATGAAACCAGGGGGTAATCCCCTATTGGATCATATTCGCATCGGATAGGTGCTGGTGTGCTCCCCGCGTACGGGTCTGGGGGTTTGGCGACGGGCGCGTTTTGGGCCGCCGGATGGTGGCCCGTCAGACGGCCGCACAGGGTCTCCTAGGGGCATCCGAGGACCGACCGAGCGTCGAAAGTGTGACGCGCCGGGTTCCTTGACGTACGGATCTCCGCAGGTGGGAGGCTTGAAAGTGTGACCGGCCCCAACTACCATGGAGACATGAGAACTTGCGAGCAGTGCGGCGGACCACTCGCCATCATGGCGCGGTCCCACACCGTCACGTGCTCGCCTCGTTGCCGCAAAGCGCGGTCTCGCGCGCGGGCGACGGCGCTCCCCGCCGAACTGACGGCCCGCGACAGGTGGGTTCGACGTAGCGCAACGAAGGTTCCCTTGACGGTCGGCGGCACGCCGGCCTCGTCGACGGACCCCGCGACGTGGAGCACGTACGAGAGCGCCGCCGCTTCGACGGCTGGCAACGGTCTGGGCTTCGTGTTGGCCGACACGGACGACATCGTGTGCCTGGACCTGGATCACTGTTTGAACGCCGACGGCTTGCTGAATACGCGGGCGGAGAAGATCGTCAGCGCCGCAGGGCCGACGTTCGTAGAGGTCTCGCCGTCAGGGCACGGCCTACACATCTTCGGATACGCCGACGTCCGACAGGGACGGCGAATCCGCGGAGCGGGCGGCTACGCAGTTGAGGTCTATTCGAGCGGGCGGTATATCGCGACGACAGGTCAGCGATTCCGCAATGCTCCGGCGACCCTCGCTGATATCTCACAACTGGTCGCCTCGCTTATCTAGCAGGCGCCGCACCATACTTCACAGCCCCGCGTAACACAACGTTGCGCGGGGCTTTGTCATGCCTAAGAGAGGACACCCATGGAGACTTACCCCCGAATTTGCCGCCGACCAGGTTGCACCTTCGCTTCGGCTCGCCGTACGGACGGCGGAGGTTGGAAGCCCCATTGCAGCCTGCCGTGCCGTGTCGTCGACATCCGCTCCCGGAAGATAGTCGAGCAATCCGGACCCACCGCGGAGGCGGAAGCGTCCGATGTGCTTCGACAGATGGCACTCCTGGACGGCCGTGAGACACCCCACGACTGGGTTGACGGGCTGTTCGCTGACGAACGTGCGTAACTGACACTGCAAGCCCCTGAGCCCCTGCTCCAGGGGCTTTCTCTATGCCCTGGAGCAGAAATTGATAGTGGAGACAGCCCCTGCGCGATGCGCACGGCCGATGTGTGTTCGTCCGCCGCGAATGGCAATGACGCTGGGCGGTATCGAGTGTGACGAGTGGTGTTCTGACGAGTGCGTTGTGTGGGCGTCGTTTGCGCTCAACGTCGCGAGGATGCCGACCAGTGCAGCGGCGGAGCTGTACTCGAAACAGCTAGTGGCCGCCAGTGACTTCCTGAACCAACGCCCCGCAGGGGTGGTCTGATGCCGGGAACTGACATTGTCGGTGTGGTCGGTGTCGATATCATCCCGATCACCACCACGTTCCATCAACAGGCGCGGGCGCAGATCCTTCCTGGTGCTGACAAGCTGGGTGACGAGCTGGGCGCCGCCATTGCCCGCACCATGTCGGCGCGGATTGCGGCAGCCATCCCTAATGCTGTTTCTGACGGAGCGAAAGCCGCCAAGGCCGAGGCGATCAAGCAGGGTTCGGCGACGGGTGGCGCATTTGCTGACTCGCTGAGGGCCAAGCTGGTCGCGGCCTTCAAGGCGATGCCCAAGCTCGACATCAAGCTGAGTGACACGGGCGTTGACGCAGAACTGGCGCGACTTCGGGCGAAGTTGGAATCCCTCAGCTCGAAGCGCATTGGCGTAGATATCTCCGTTGCTGACGCTGAAGCGAAGATCCAGGACATCGACGACCGACTTGCGCGGCTCGGGGCGTCCTCCCCGAACGTCCGCGTGCGTGTCGACGTCGCGACGGCACGAGAGGCAATCGCCCAATTTCAGGCGGAGATCCGTGCGGCGTCGGCTGACCCGCTGATGATTCCCGTCCGAGTCGGCGGCTTCGAGACCGACCTCATTGCCCGCGTGGAGGCCGTCCAGGCGTCCCTTCCGGTCGTCGAAATCGACGCCAACACGGCGCCCGCCCAGCGCGCTTTGGATCAATTCCGCGCGGAGTTGGCCGCTATCCCGACCCGGCTCCGGGTGGATGCGAATTTCAATACCGCGGACGCCCTGGCCAAGATTGAGGAGCTGCGCGCCGGACTGCGCTGGGTGTCGGCGAACGAGCACGCAGACATTGACGTCCGCGTGGACGCCGCGCGTGCTGAGGCCGAACTCGCCGCTATCGCGGCTGAGGCGGAAGCGCTGTCCGCGAAGAAGATTAACCTCAACGTCGACACCGGCTCGGCCCGTAGCTCCGTCCTCCTCCTGGCCGCCGCTCTTGCCTCCCTTGCAGCGCCAGCCATCCCCGCCATCATCGCGGGTGCTGGTGGCATCGCATCCGCCTTCACGGCTGCTGCTGCCGGCGTCGGTGCGCTGACCCTGGCTGCCCTCCCGGGGCTGAAGGACGTCAGCGCCGCCATGCAGGCGAAGACGGCTGCGACAAACGCAGACACGAAGGCGACGTCCGCCAACGGCAGCGCCACGTCCAGCGCTGCGCAACAGGCCCTCCAGATGGCCGGCGCACAGCAGTCGCTAGCGTCTGCCGAGCGGTCCGCGGCCTCGTCCGCCAGGTCGTCAGCAGAGCAGATCGCGAACGCCAGACGGGCTGTCGCTCAGGCGACGCAGGACGCTGCGGACCAGCAACAGCAAGCGCTGAAGCAGGTGGCGGACGCCGAAGCGAGCCTCACGACCGCCCAGAAGACCGAGCGAAGCGCGCAGCAGTCCCTCACGCAGGCGCGCATCACGGCCGCACAGCAACTCTCCGACCTTCAGGACCAGCTCCGGGACGGCGCCCTCGACGAGCGCTCCGCCGCCCTGGCCGTCGTCCACGCGCGGAACGACCTGATCAACGCCGTAGCGAATCAGCAGAGTGACCCTCTCGGATACGCAGACGCCCAGCTTGCGTATCAGCAAGCGGTGCAGGCGCAGAAGGAACAGAAGACCTCCTACGACCGCCTGAAGACCTCCGCTGCACAGCAACAGGCGGCCGGCGTCGGCGGGAACAGCGCCGTACAACATGCGGCACAGCAGCTCGCGGACGCACAGGCCGACGTAGCCGCCAAAACGCAGGCGGTAGCGGACGCACAGAAGAACGTCGCCAAGACGGCAAAGTCCTCCGCTCAGGCCATCAAGGACGCCCAGCGCTCCGAGGCAGACGCCTACTTGGCTGCCGCTGACGCCCGTGCCAACGCCGCTGACTCGATCGCATCCGCGGAACGCAGCATCCAAGAGGCGCGACTGTCGACGTCGAGGAGCACCGCCACGGCGACGACGCAGGAGAACGCCTATCAGAAGGCATTGGCCAAACTCACGCCGTCTGCACGGCAGCTCTTCGACGCCGTTGCCGGCCCGCAAGGGCTGAAGGCGGCGTTCACGGCGTGGTCGCAGTCTCTCCAACCTGACGTCCTCCCCATTTTCACGCGCGGAGTAAACAGCGCGAAGGCGTCGCTCCCTAGCCTCACTCCGCTAGTGCTCGCTGCGGCTGACGGCGTCACGGAGCTGTACGACAAGGCGTCGAAGGAACTCAAGACGCCCTTCTGGGTCGACTTCAAGGACACCATCGACAACACGGCTAAGCCGTCGGTTGTCGGGCTTGGAGTCGCTTTCGGAAACGTGTTCAAGGGGATGGCCGGCATCGTCGATTCCTTCCTTGGGCACATCGACGGCGTAGACAACGCCATGATCAGGATCACCGGGCGCTTTGCCAACTGGGGCGTCAACCTGAAGGGGTCCGACGGATTCCAGAACTTTTTGGCCTACGTCAACACCCAGGGTCCGAAGGCTGCTCACTATATCGGTCAGATCATGTCGACGATCCTCGACGTGGCGCGGGATATCCAGCCGGTGACGGAAGGGATAATCGGCCCGTTTCTGACGGGCTTGCAATGGGCCGCACAGCACATGCCTCATGTTGTGCAGGTGTTCTGGGGTCTGTACCTTGTTTCGAAGCTACAGGCGCCAATTATTGCGGCACTGGCGCTTGGGATGACTCTCTACACTGCCGCAACGGCACCTGCCACGGCGGAGACAACGGCGTTTGCTGCGGCACTGGCATCTACGGGTATTTCTGAGATCATCCTCGCTATCGAAGCGGCCGTAGCGCTATTGGCTCTGGGACTCTATGAGCTGTGGAAAAACGCGAGCTGGTTTCGGACGTCAATGAAGGCGACGTGGGACGGTATAAAGACGGCCGTTCTCGCAGTCTGGGACTACGGGCTGAAGCCCACTTTCGACGCGTTCGCCGCTTCGTTCAAAACCATCGGAAACGCCGCTGTCTGGCTCTGGCAGAAGGTACTCTCACCGACCTTCAACGCTATCCAAATAGGCGCTCGCTACCTGATCACGATTCTCCTTACCGTCCTGATCACGCCGTTCTACATCGCGATAACGCAGGTGCTCGCGCCTATCGTGCTGTGGCTGTGGAAGAACGCAATCTCACCCTCCTTCCACGGTATCGCAGACCTGGCAACGTGGCTGTGGAAGAACGCCCTCCACCCAGTCTTCGACGCTATCGGCAAGTTCTTCGTCACGATCTACAACACCGTGTTGAAGCCGATTTTCAGCGGCTTCAAGATCCTAATGAAGGAAACGGGCGACGCGGCGAACTCCTTGTGGAAGCACGCCCTGAAGCCTGCATTTGACGGCATTGCTTCGCTGGCACACACTTTGTGGGTCAAGGGGCTGAAGCCGGAGTTCGAGCTGATCAAGACAGGCGTCGGGCAGATCGCTAAGTCCTTTGGGACAGCGAAGGACGGCATATCCAAGAGCTGGGGACAGCTCTCCGACATCGCCAGTAAGCCCGTAAAGTTCATCGTCGACCACGTGTACAACCAGGGCATCCGCGAAGTCTGGAACGGCGTAGCAAAGGTCACCGGAGTTAAGCCGCTGGACAAGGTGGATAGCTCCAAGTGGGCGACCGGCGGCGTCCTCCCTGGCTACTCCCCGGGCCAGGACCCGCACAAGTTCGTCAGCCCGACGGGTGGACGCCTGGAGCTGTCCGGCGGCGAGGCAATCCTTCGTCCCGAGGTAACCCGCGTACTGGGCTCCGGGTTCGTAAACGCCGTCAACGCAGCCGCCCGCAATGGCGGTGTCGGCGGCGTACAGCGGGCCATCGGCGGGGCTTATGCCGGTGGTGGCATCCTGGGCGGAATCGGCGACGTCGTCAGCTCCGCAACGTCCGGCGCTTACGGCCTGGCAAAGGGTGCAACGAACACCATCAAGGATCTCGCTTCGTACGCCGCGGACCCAACCAAAATCTGGGACGCGCTGACGAAGAAAATAAAGTCGCAGCTTAAGAGCTTGGGCTCCACTGACTGGGCAAAGATGCTCGGTCAGCTCCCGCTGAGGGCCGTCGACATTCTGAAGACTAAGGCCGTCGACGCCGTAAAGGACATCCTCCCGGGTGGCTCTGGCGGACCAAGTTCTTTCGGCAGTGCGCTCAGCATGCCCGGAGGTGGTGTCAATCGATGGGCCGGCGTGGTCGGCCAAGCGCTGAAACTCGTTGGGCAGCCTTCCTCGCTCATGGGAATTACGCTGAAGCGGATGAACCAGGAGTCGGGCGGCAATCCGACGATCGTCAACCGGACTGACTCCAACTGGCTTGCCGGCCACCCGTCGGTGGGGCTTCTCCAGCTCATCGAGGGCACGTTCAGACACTATGCCGGACAGTTCCTACACACCGGGCCTTTCGAGTACGGCGTATCCGTTGATCCATTGGCGAACATCTACGCGAGCATGCGCTATGCCCTTTCCCGCTATGGCTCCCTCCAGTCGGCTTATGGTCGCGCCGGCGGGTATGACGAGGGCGGCTACCTGCCAGTGGGGGATTTTGGCGGGGTGTACAACCACACTGGAAAACCGGAGCCAGTTCTGACGTCTGGTCAGTGGGACACGATGAAGGCGGCCGTTAACGCACGGAACTCCGCACCGAACGTCAATGCCGACGTTCACGTGTTCGTGGGTGATCGAGAGATTACGGACATCGTCCGGACTGAGATCACCGTTCACGACGACGCGGCGGCACTGGCGCTGTCGTACGGCCGGAACATCTGATCGCAGCTTCACCCAAGCCCCCTCGCTGCCTACCCGGCGGCGAGGGGGCTTGCTTGCGTTGGGCTACTGGCCTATTGCCCGAAGTCCCTGATACGCCTCACGCAAGTCAACGGCCTCCGGCAACTGCCGGACCTCCACGGCCTTGACGACTTCCAGCGCACGCCAGTGATTACTAGGGACGATCTTGCCGCTCAGGATTGCTTTCTGTGCTGCGTCGCACGCCTCGTCCATGCGTCCCTGCGGAAGGAGGGAAAGGGAGAGGTCGAGGTTTGCTGACGCAACGCGCCGTGGCCACCGTGTGACGTCGTCGCCGGGCGATAGGCGGTTGATCACCTCCCGTGCATACGGCTCCGCGGCGGCATCGCCCAGCCATGCGAGGGTCGTTGCCGTATATGCGAGGCTCTTAGCCGGATCGTACTGGTAATGGTGCTCGGGGCTCTCCGGGGTGCGTAGAGAGGCGCTGAGGGCCTGTACGCGGTCGATGGCGGCATAAGTGGCCGACGCGTCGCCAAGCCTCGCGTGCGCCCGCCCCTCCTGTGCACTGGCCTGAATGAACGCGGACGTTCCTGTCGGCGCGAGCGACTGTGCGGCGCGTGACAGGTCGACGGCCCGCGTGTAATCGCCGTCGGTGAGAACACGCCAAGCCTCGGTCTCGTATGCCCACGCTTGAATCTCGGGGAACTCCGCTTCCCTCGCAAGCGTCGCGGCCGTCTCAAGTCGGGCGGTGGCTGCGGCTTCCTGTTTCAGATCGATATGGAGAGTCGCACCCAAGAGCGAGAACCACCCGCCCAGAATGAGGAGCTTTCGATGTTCGGCCAGCGTCTTCTTCGCATCCAACAAGCGCAGTACGTAGACGTGATGTTTGCGCACCTGCCCCAATAGATCCTGCGGTGCGGACTTGGGATAGGCGGTTGCTAGCTCGTGGAAGGCGCGCTCCATTCGCTCTAGCGTGTCCCTGCCGACGTCGGAAGAGACGACACGGCGGGCAAGCTCCCACGCGTCCGTCTCATCGTCGAACGTGGACGCCGCAACTGGCTTGGCAAGGAGCGCCACCAGTTCGCCATCGGTGCGGAAGAGAGCATCCAGCGACTTGGCCAGCTGCTCCGACGGCTCCTGTTTGTCGTTGAGTACGCGACTCAGGAAAGACACGTTGTAATTCATGGCCGACGCCGCGGACCGCAGGGTCATCCCACGCTCGTCTAGCAGACCCCGCACCCTGTCGGCGAACGTGCTTCCCATGAGTGCTCCGTAACCCCCGCAGCCGTTGACGAACACAGTCAACGGTAGTGCCTGCCGGTCAACGGGACTACACGTCTCAGAAGTCGGTTACTGGTCACAGCAGACCCCCGCAACCGCGCGAACGGTCCGGGGGCGTGGCCGACACGAACGGACGTGACGACATGAAGAACGCTAGCGGACTGAAAATCGGAGACACGGCGTACGACGTCGGACGAATGTGCGTCGGCGTCGTTATGGACGTGACGGCCAACCGCGTCTCGTTACGCCCAGTGGCCGGCGGTGTGGAGTGGGACCAGGAGGCGGACCGGGTGCGGCCGGCCACGGCCCGGGAACTAATCGCGCAGCAACTCCGCTCGCGCGGCTTGCTGAAGGAGCCGACGTCATGACGCGCTCCGTGCTCCGGTTCGTCGACTGGCTCTTCACCCCCGATCGATCGGAAGGCGCGCCCGACGGCCCGCTCTTCGAGATCGAGTGCACCACGTGCCCGTGGCAGGACGTAGTGAGCCGCGACGGCGGATCGCGGTCACCTGCGTCGGACGACTTCGGCGAGGTTCAGGCGTGGGCCATCCAGCACTCTGCCCGCAACCCGTCGCACAACAGCTTCCGAGAGACCGTCACGCGGTACTGGCGGACGTCCATGGAGGACGGTCCGCGCACCCCATAGACGCCCATCCCGGGGTTGCGTTGCCAAGCATGGCCCCGGGATGGGTCCGCCTCCGTCGCCGACGGCGGAGAACGACGAGCCCCCCGTCATCCCCGTGGCGGGGGGCTCTGTCGTGTCCTGACCTGCGAAGATGGACTTCATTTAAGAGTGAACCGCATACTTACGTCAAGAACATGATCACCGGCGCGGCCCAGCTGGACGGGGCGATCCTCGTCGTCTCCGCGCTCGACGGTGTCATGCCGCAGACCGCCGAGCATGTGCTGCTCGCCCGCCAGGTGGGCGTGCGGCACATCGTGGTGGCGCTCAACAAGGCCGACGCGGCCGACGACGAGCTGGCCGACCTGGTCGAGCTGGAGGTGCGCGAACTGCTCGGTGCGCACGGCTTCGCGGGCGACACGCTCCCGGTGGTACGCGTCTCCGGGCTGCGCGCGCTGGCCGGCGAGCCGCGCTGGACCGCCGCGATCGAGGCGCTGCTCGACGCCGTCGACACGTTTGTGCCGGTGCCCGAGCGGTACGTCGACGCGCCGTTCCTGCTGTCGGTGGAGAACGTGCTCACCATCACCGGGCGCGGCACCGTCGTCACCGGCGCGGTCGAGCGCGGGGTGGTGCGGCCCGGCGACCGGGTCGGCGTGCACGGGGTCGACGACGACGCGCTCACCAGCGTCGTCACCGGTCTGGAGACGTTCGGCAAGCCGATGGAGTCCGCGCAGGCCGGGGACAACGTGGCGTTGCTGCTGCGCGGGGTGCAGCGCGGGCAGGTGCGGCGCGGCGACATCGTCGCGGCGCCGGACAGCGTGACCACGCACCGCCGCTTCACCGCGCACGTGTCCTTCGTGCCGGCGGCGGAGGGCGGACGGCACACGCCGGTCGCCACCGGATACCGGCCGCAGTTCTACATCCGTACGGCGGATGTGGTCGGGGACGTGTCGCTCGGGGACGGCGGAATGGCGCTGCCGGGCGACACCGCCGACATCGCCGTCGAGTTGGGGCGTGCGCTGCCGCTCGAGCCCGGGCTCGGCTTCGCGATCCGCGAGGGCGGCCGCACGGTCGGGGCCGGCACGGTGACGTCCCTCGGGTAACCG